>CAZGVH010000045.1:0-7523 GCA_964528955.1 uncultured Dehalococcoidales bacterium
TATTTCGGTATGCCCCAGGTACTGTTAAGATTTATGGCGATAAAAAAGCCGGTCGACCTTACCAAATCAAGAAGAATAGCCATTATATGGTGCGTAATTTCGATGCTGGCCGCTGTAGCTATAGGCATTATCGGCAGGGTGGTTTACCCGACCGAACTGCTGACTCAGAGTTCATCGGAAAATATTTTTATTATAATGTCGACAGGGTTGTTTCCGGCATTATTGGCTGGAGTATTCCTGACGGGTATACTGGCAGCTACGATGAGTTCATCGGATTCGTATCTGCTGATTGCGTCCTCGGCCTTTGCTAAAAATGTATACCAGGGTATTATGAAGAAAAATGCTACCGACAAGCAGATCATGATGATTACCAGGATTACGTTGCTTGTAGTCGCTATTGTCGGCATAATCATCGCCCTTGATGAAAACAGCATAATATTTAAAGTCGTCTCATTCGCCTGGGCAGGGTTCGGCGCAACCTTCGGTCCGATAATGCTTTTCTCACTGTTCTGGAAGAAAACAACCAGGGCGGGCGCAATAGCCGGTATGCTGGCAGGCGGCGGAATGGTGTTTATCTGGAAACTGCTGCTTAAACCGATCGGAGGAGTATTCGGTATCTACGAATTATTACCCGCATTTATATTATCATGCATTGCCATCATTATAGTATCGATGTTATCGAAAAAACCTGAGCAGGCTATCATAGATGAATTCCAGTTAGCTGAAGCTAAAGAATAGTAAAGGGAATAGAGAATTCTATAGCGACATAAAAATAAATAGGACCTTCCTTTCTGGAAGGCTCTATTTAAAATGTTGACACATTTTACATGAGTTTATGGTTGTGTAATAAGAAAGGTAAGATAAAAATCGTCTTTCAAGTACAAGATAGCAAATTTTACTATAAAGAGTCTTTAAAAACTTTGACACAGGCAGTATAATACTCTAAGCTCAAACGCTAAAATATTCTCAAGGGAGCGGAAAACAAAAATGGGAAAAACAGTAAAAGAAACCGGTAATAATTGTATGGAAACCGAAAATGTCCCCGGGCAGAAAGCTCCGGAAGAAAATAAAATAGCTATTCAAAGCCATAATGTTTTCAGAGAGGAAGATGAAAAAGAAGGCAGCAGAATAGTTGTCGAACTCAACATAAAAAATGTCATGGAGAGACCGGTAGGCAGTGTTGTTTTCGAAGCTGAGTTTTCTGATGCTAACGGCAATATTATTAATACAACCGAACAAAAAGTATCAAGTATCGCTCCTAATGGTACACGTAAGGTGCGTTTGGTACATAAGGAAGACGCGACGAAACCGGTCGGTAATTACAATGTTAAAGTCAGGGATATAGTAATGGTTCCCAGGGCTGCCTTTGCTGGCAACGATATGGTCTTGATTACGAAGCACTGCTTGAAATATATGGATAATGACATATTGGAAGGGCTGGAATGCGGCATTAAAAATATTTCGGATAAGACTATTGCCACGCTTATAATCGAATGTACCTTTTTCGACGGTGAGGGCAGCGTTTTAAGCGTAGTAAAGCATAAGGAAACAAATTTTCTCCCTGGTAACAGTCGCGGCATCATGATTCCGGTACCTATGTCCGGCGAGAGTTTCAAGATACAAAGTTACAACGGGAGAATATTCCGCCTTATTACGACCGATATAGAAAAGATACAGATTGTGCAGAGTATAATGAAAGCGGTCGGCAGCGATAAAGAAGTAACTATAATTTGTAAAAACATCAGCTCCGAAAAAGCCGATGCTGCTGTTATCGTCAAGTTTTTTAACGAAAGTAAAGAAGATGTCGGAACGAAAGTCCTGGTTGTTAAGGATTTGGAACCTGGTACCACACGTCAATATAAATTGTCCTTTACACCGCTTGCAAATGACAGTATCAAAACCCATGAGGTAACTGTAGGCGATCTCGTCGAGTAACATTATCCATTAGCTAATATATAATACTATTATAAAAAGAGTTGTATCCCGGAATAGAGTTAATAATCTGGTCCGGGATTATTATTTACATCGGTATTTAACGTTCCCATAAGGTCGTATTCCATAGCCTCGTCTATATGAACCGGTATCATATCTCCCGCCTTGTGTTCTCCTCTTACAAGTACAAGACCGTCGATCTTAGGGGCATCGCGGTAACTGCGTCCTATGGAGATATCTTTCCCCGTCCCTTCGATAAGCACATCCAGATTGCGCCCGATAAAAGACCTGTTGCGCTCCAGCGATATACGCTGTTGTTTTTCCATCAACCTCATCATGCGGTCTTCTTTAATTTCATCCGGTACGGGGTCTCCCAGCGGTTCCGCCGGAGTTCCTTCTTCGAATGAGTATTTAAAAGCGCCCAATTTGTCGAAACGTATTTCATCTACGAAATCGAGCAGGGTTTTAAACTCCGCTTCCATTTCTCCGGGATAGCCGACAATAAAAGTGGTGCGCAATGCCAGGCCGGGAATAGATTTACGCATTTTTTCAAGTGTTTTATAAACCCAATCGATATTGGCAGGGCGATGCATGCGTTTTAATATCTCAGGGTGGGCATGCTGCAATGGCAGGTCGAGATAAGGGACTATTTGCTTGCTGGTCGCCATAAGCTCGATCAGTTCGTCGGTAACATAACCCGGGTAAGCATAAAGAATGCGTATCCAGTTAACATTGGGAGCACTAACCGTTATTTGTTTTAAGAGGGTGGCCAGACCGTTTTTCATACCGAGGTCATACCCGTAATCGGTGGTATTCTGCGCAATCAGTATTATTTCTTTAATACCTTCATCTTGCAATAAGCGTGCTTCAGCCAGAATCTTATCGATAGGGCGGCTGACTACCGTTCCCTTGATGCTCGGGATAATACAGTAAGCGCAGCAGCAGCGGCAGCCGTCGGCGATTTTTAAGTATGCACTGGCGCCCTGAACGGAAACCCGGATGGCATCTTTCTCATCGGTTCCGACATTAACGGCAGATATCGGCAAATGGCAATACGGTTTATCATCATTGTTATCACTTATCTTATCTATAACATTAAAAATGTCCATCCAGCGGCGGGTACCGATTAAACCGTCGATACCGTTTATACGTTTGAAGAAATCTTGACCGTATCTCTGGGTCAGACAGCCGGCAGCGATAAGTATTTGTCCTTTTTTCTTTTTAGAAGCCAGCTTTTCTAGTGCTTTATAGGACTCCTCTTTCGAGGTCCCTATAAAGCTGCATGTATTGACAATTATTGCCTGCGCCTGACCCGGCTCCGCTACTGGTTCGTATCCGGCATGGATTAAAATTTGAGACATCGAATCGGCATCGACGGCATTCTTATCGCAACCGAGAGAAACCATATGGAAGGTTTTATTTTTTATCATACAGATATTATAGGCAATTACGGGCTTTAAGTGAATTTATAATTCAGCTGGTTTACGAGTACACTTGGCAAAATTTACGTTAAGGAGTAAAATAACAATTTGTATAAAAATTATGGTCATATATAAAAATATTTGCAGGAGCAATGGTTATATGCACAAGAACAAGGTAAAAAACTGCCCGAAGTGCGGCAGCAGAAGTCTGTATCTGGAAAACGATGAGGGAATTATTTCCGAGCATTGTTTTTTATGCGGATATGAGGTTTTGTTAAACGGGATACAATCGATCGGAGAGATGGAAAATCTTTCACAGCTTGTTGAACAGCCTGCCAATTAATTGTAAATTAACCGCAAAAACGTCAGCATATTTAATATAGAAAACAAATCACAGCATGGTAAAGTTAAGTAAATCTTCAGGTATGAATATCTGTAGACCAGATTATTTATTCTTACCGTTTCGTTCTGTGATTTCCGTATAATACTCTGGTCTTCTATCGGCAAAAAAGTTAATTTCAAATTCACGGGATTTGAAAATTATTTGTTTTTGACGGGCTTCGAGAAGGCTGACGTTTCCATATACGATTTGTTCGCTGTCATCGTTTGCTGCAGCAACGATATCACCTTTTGTATCGATGATTCTGCTAAGACCGATAAATCTGGCGTTGCGCTCGTTTCCGGTACGGTTTACGGCAACGAAATTCACCTTGTTTTCATAGGCGCGGCATAAAACGACATGTTCCGCTATTCTTTGTCTTCCTTCAGGCCAGTTGGTCGGCAGCACCAGGATATCGGCTCCCAGCAGTGCCATAACGCGGGCGCATTCAGGGAAATTGCAATCGTAACAGATATGCATACCGATATTTCCGATGCCGGTGTTATAAACCTTGAACTCAAGATTGCCTTTATCAATAAATTTATCGATGCCTAAAAAAGGCAGATGAATCTTGCGGTACTTGCCGGCAAGTCCTTCCGGGCCGACTAACACAGATGTGTTATAGTGATTGTCTCCATCTATTTCCAACATCCCGGCGACTATATAAACATTCAGGTTTTCAGCTTGTTTTGATAGTTCATCGGTAAAAGGTCCCGGGATTGTTTCCATGTATGGAACAGCTTCATCGAGTCCGGTAAACATATAGCCGGAAAGGGCGCATTCGGGAAATACGATAAGCTGCGCGCCTGCTTTAGAGGCGATATTGATTTTAGTAATCATATTATCGAGATTGAATTTGTTCTGCATCAACTTCGGTTCCATTTGAACAGCGGCGATTTTTATAGTATCAGCCATATAAATACCTCCCCGACAATATATAAGAGATTATAACTGTGCACCTTGATAATGGCAATAATATAAATAATACTTGAATTATCGCTTCTTATATAACATAATTGCTTATATAACATGATAGAGTACGGCAATGTATATCGCGATATGGATAATTGCAGGTTTAATATTCTTGTATTTACTGACGTCTTTTCTGATAGCGAATGGAATAGCCATGAGCTTGAGAAGAACAGTGACAATGACGCCTGCCGTTTTCGGTTTGAAATATGAAGGTGTCGCTTTTTATAGTAAAAACGATAAACTTCTATTAAAGGGTTGGTATATACCGGCGGGCAGTAATAAAACGATTATAGCCATGCCGGGCGGGAAACAGACCAGGGAAGACCGCTCCACAAAAATGCTGGAATTGTGCGTGGATTTGGTAAAACAGGGTTATAATGTTTTGGTTTTCGAGAGAAGAGGCTGCGGTCAGTCTCAGTCGGCAAAGTTAAGTCAGCGTTCCGTACTGGGAAGGGATTTCAGCGGGGCGATTGATTTTATCAGAAACAGGAACGGTGACGATGAACATGTAATCCTGTTGGGAGTATCTATAGGAGCCACAGCGGCTATTGCCTCCGCCAGGGAAAATGATGGTATCAAGGCAGTAATTTGCGATAGTTGTTTTAAAAGCATTCCGCTAATGGCAGAAAGGGTAATCTCGCAGCCATTCCGTCCATTTGCCATTTTCAGGCCGGGTGCGGTTATAATGGGGAGGCTTTTCTTCGGATTGGATAAGGAAAGCGCTATCGACAAAGTACCTTATATAAACTGCCCCATATTTTTTATCAACGGTTCTGAGGATAGATCTGTCCCTCCGCAAGATGCTTACAGTCTGCTGAATACATCGAATAATCCGGCAGACGAAATCTGGATAGCCGATGGGGCTAAACACAGCCAATCCTATATGACTTACCCCGAAGAGTACGTCGATAGAATAATTAAATTTCTTGCCGACAAAGCAGATTAATTCTACTGAATTATCTATAGCATCGACTGCCGCAACTTCATAACCACGACCGATAATGTCAGGCTGCAAATGCCTACAAAGAAATCCATGTAGTTTTCGATGGATGCGGTATCAGGGCCGGTTGAAAACGCCATAGCCAGTCCGATTATCAGTCTTAAAATGCCGAAAATGAACAGAATCCAGATAACTGCGGTGGTTAAACCTTTAAATAAAGCCGACATAAATACGCCTCCTGTATTTTCAGTATTATATATAAACCGGTTTAGATATCTACAAGTTTGAACGGAGTCGGCCAGTACTGGAAAAATAATAGTCCGAGAAGGAATGTTACAATATTAACCGCAATAACTAAAAAGACGATATATTTTACTTTTAACTGTTCGGTTAATTTTCGTGCTTTATAAAGTATCCAGAAGTAGAGTAGAAGCACCAACGGTTCAATAATAAGAGGGAAAAACTCGGCGAAATAAACCGTACTGTGGAATTCGGATTCAAGCAATTGATTCCCGATACCCCATGTTATTACAACTGTTATGATATTAAAGAAAAACAGGAAAATAAATGTGATAACTTTCCATCTTGTTTTGGTAAAAAAGCGTCGTAAAAAGAATGTGATTAAACCGGCTTCTATCAGAGGACACAGGAATATTAATATAGAGCGTGCTGGTTCGGAAGATGTTATCGGGAAGTTAGGGTCTATCGGGTTGGCATAACAGTGTTTGTCAGGCATCAGAACAAGAAATAGTAACGTCAGGATTGCCAGTGTCTTAAGATTACGCTGGTAGAAGGATGTTTTAAATAAATTGCAGACCTGTTTACTATTCAAAGGACTGCTCTCAGCCAATTTATCGGAAAGATAACATATCTATGTTATCAATGTCAATGAGTATGATAATATTAGATATCTACAAGTCTATCCCACATTATATCATCGAATTCAAAGACGGGCCCGTGGTGGCAAACTTGCTTCAATCCCTGCTTTGTCTTAATTGTACAGCCGTAACATACACCCATACCGCATGCCATACGGACTTCCAGCGAAACCTGGCAGGGTTTATTCTTCAAGAGGTTATTTTTATATATTGTGCGGTACATTGGCGCCGGGCCGCAGGCAAATACTTTATCTGTTTCATGCAGATAAACAGATAATACATCGGTCGTTCTGCCTTTGATACCCATCGAACCGTCGTCGGTAGTTATGATGCATTTAGTACCATTCGTCAGCAATTTGTCGGGATATACCATTGCCGCTTTTTGCGCGCCGAGAAGCAGGGTAACATTTTTACCCTGACTGACAGCGGTATCCGCCAGAAAAGTTAACGGAGCAATACCCATTCCACCGGCAACCAGCAACAGGTTTTTATCTTCGTCACGAACCGTATAACCGTTCCCCAGAGGCCCCAGGATGTCAATAGAGGTATGCTCTTTTTGTGTTGAAAGCCATTGTGTACCGCTGCCCAATCGGGCATATAAAACAGCCAGCTTGCTTTTTTCGGTACGGTGAATGCTTATCGGTCTGCGAAGCAAGGTATCGTCGCCGCACCGTATCATTATAAATTGCCCTGGTTTCGCCTTATTTGCGATACCGGCGGCTTCCAGCCACATCAAAAATACGCCGGGCATTAACTCGCTGTTGGAAATAACATTGCAAGTCGAATGCGCGGCGTTATTAAGAGTATTATTATCTATTTCATTCTCCTGCATATCTATCAGCGATTGCGGTATTCGGGCATAGATAAAACATTGTAATTATACTGTCCGTTTACCAGCACTTCGGCTACCGCCCTGGCGGTGTCCAGTGAAGTAAAGCAGGGGATGCGCTTTTCAGCGGCGGCGCGCCGTATATGGAAACCGTCTCTCAATGAAACCCTGC
>CAZGVH010000046.1:0-7077 GCA_964528955.1 uncultured Dehalococcoidales bacterium
ATATCGCCAGCCGTATCTGCGGTGTTTGCGAAGGCGTTCATGCCATCGCTTCGTCATTCTGCCTTGATCATGCTTTCGACGTACAAGTACCGGAAGCCGGCAGGATTATGCGCAACATTTATTGTTCCTCACAGTATATTACCGACCACTATATCCACTTCTACATACTCTCTGCGCTGGACTACCTGGATATTATGGCGGTTGCAGATTACGCGGGAAATGATACCGGATTACTGGCTATCAGGGATAAAATCAGATACCTGGCATCTAAAAACGACTTATCGCCGTTCACCCCGCGCTATGAACCGGATCAATATTGCGTCAATGACCCGGAGATAGTAACTACTCTGGTATCGCACTACATCCAGGCAATAGAAGCCAAAGCCAGGTCGAGCAAGCTGCGCGCTATGATTACCGGTGTTCAACCGCATATCAATACGACCAACGCCGGTGGATGTATGGCAACTCCCACTGTAGAACAACTGAGACTGATCAAGGAAATCTGGCAGCAGGAGCTCGATTTTGTAAAGAATGTTTATATTCCCGATGTCGAATTCGTCGGCACCGGCCCGCTGCTTCCGCTGGCTACCATGGGGCTTGGCGGAGGTACCGAGAATTATCTGTGCTACCCGATGTTCCCGACGGAAGACCCGGCCAGCACTGCCGACCGCTCGTTCGGCGGCAGAAACCATATGTTCAAGGGCGGCGCTATTATCGGCGGCGCATTGAATACTGCTGAAAACGTTGATTACAGCAAGATAACCGAATCGGTAGAATATTCCTGGTACGATTATCCCGATGGTGTAGACAGCCTGCATCCCAGCGAAGGTGTCACCAAACTTAATGCCAGAAAAGATGATGCCTATTCATTCGTTAAGGCCCCTCGTTATAAAGGGCAGCCGATGGAAGTCGGCCCCCTGGCAAGAGGTCTGGTAAACAAGTACCCCGGACTGATGTCGCTGATAGAAGCCGGCGTCAAACCCGGCGCTGTCGCCAGGCATTATTGCCGCGCCGTCGAATCGCTGTCGATAGCCGAAGCCGGACTGGAATGGGTCGACAAATTGACCGAGATGGCTTTAGGCGGAACAGTAGTCGGTATGAAAGACGAACCTGTTCCCAAATCGGCTGAGGGTTTTGGTGTCTATGATGCACCCAGAGGCGCTCTGGGCCACTGGATAAACATAAAAGACCAGCGTACCAAGAATTATCAAATCGTGGTACCCAGCACCTGGAATGCCTCACCGCGTGATGAAAACGGCGTTATGGGCCCGTATGAGTCATCTCTTATCGGATGCCCGATACCCGACACGAACAACCCGATTAACATCGTCCGCATCATACGCTCGTTCGACCCGTGCCTGGCTTGCGCCATCCACGTCATTGACCCGGAAAGTAATAATATCAAAGTACACAAGGTAGTTTAGGGGGTAGTGAAAATGACGAATACAGAATCTAATGAAATGCGACACCCTATGGTGTTCCGTAAGTTACACAGCTTAATAATGTGGTCTATTCTTCTTCTGGTAGTAACCGGTTTTTATATCCACTTCCCCTTCGTGGACGGTCAGGGATTCCTGATGTCGCTGGCACGCGGCGTTCATTTCCTGTTTGCCGCTATTTTGATTGTTGCCGGCCTGACGCGTTTTATCATGATGTTCGTCGGCAAGAACCGGGACTGGAAATCGTTTATACCTACCCTGAAAGACTTTGCCCTGATGCCCAAATTCATAGCTCATTATTTGCATCTGTGCAAAGAACCCAAGCTTTCCAAGAAATATAATCCATTACAGATGTCGGCCTACTTTATGGTATTCATCTTTATAATCTTCCAGATACTTTCAGGTCTGGCAATGTTGTTCCCGGATAGCTTCATGGCATGGTTCAACTATACGTTATTTGACAACGAAGTCAACTCGCGTATCTGGCACTATATCATCAACTGGGTATTCGTCTTCGTACTGATGATACACCTTTACCTGGCTATCCGTCAGGGACGGGGTAACAAGGCGGAAGATATTCAGCAAATGCATTCCGTAAAAACTGCAGATGAATAAGAATAATCGAAAGTAAAGAAATGACTGATATACTTAAGGCGGAAAAAAATACTATGGTGCTGGGAATCGGCAACATAATTATGGGTGACGAAGGCTTTGGCCTGCATGTTATCCGCCGCCTTAAGGAAATCGGAATGCCCGACAACATTGTTCTTGAAGAAGGCGGGGTAGGCGGATTCGAACTGCTAGGCAGTTTACAGGGGATAGAGAAGCTGGTAGTGGTGGATATCATGATGCTGCCGCTGCCGCCCGGAGAATTGAAAGTATTCGAACCGGGAAATCCGCCAACCGAACCGGGAAAAGCAATAGTTTCTTTCCACCAAGTAGGTGTATTGGAACTGATAAACTTGTGGCAAATGATGGGAAACAAGGACCCGGAAGTAACGTTTATAGTTACCCGCCCGCAGATTATCGATTGGGGCACAGAGCTTTCGCAGCCATTAAAACCAGCTGTAGAAAAAGCAGCGGATATAATCAAGAACCTCTGTGCGGATTATAATTAGAAGGAGTAAAAAAATATGTATCATCTGGCTTTCTTGATTGCTGGACCGATTTTATTGATATCGGTAATCACCTTTTTCATCGGCGTACGCAAGACCGGACAGAATCCGCGCGGCGGCGTCAGTGTAATGTCATGGGGATATAATATCGCGCTTCTCGGCATATTTGTAGCTGCGATGATATACCTGTTTGCTTAATAACCGCAGGAATTTTAAATAGTTATCGCATTATCGATGCCGGCTATGGAATGATATAGCTGGCATCGGTTTTTAACCAACTTACTGTTCTCGGGGGGTTGCTCTGAAATCTTCGATAGTCTCAGAACAATAATGGGAACCAAGGCTTGATTTAAGAAAGTAACGCAGTAAAATCCCCCTTGATCCCCCTTTTCCAAAGTGGGAGAACACGTCCCCTTTTTATACAACTTAAGAAGAGTTCATTCATAATAACAATTTTATAAGATATCTAATATAAAGACATAACAGCTTAGCCACTTCTCCCTTTGCAGAGAGAGATTGAGAGAGATTTATAAAGGTTATGCTGAATATAATTTGTTATACTATAAAGATAATTTATATGAATAGTACTTCTAAAAAAGATAATAATACGGCCAGAATACGCATCGAGGTAAACGGCGTGGTACAGGGAGTCGGATTCCGACCTTTTATCTACCGCCTGGCGCATAATTATCATCTGTCCGGATGGGTAATGAATACCTCCGGTAACGTGGCTATAGAAGTACAGGGAAAACAGGCAAACCTGGACGGATTTACGGATGCCATTAAAAACGAAGCCCCTCCCGTATCGCATATACAGAAAATCAGCATATCTAATATCCCGCTTACCGGTGATGTCGATTTTAAAATTCTCGATAGTAAAGCCAGAGATGGAGAGTATCAACCGGTTTCAGCCGATATTGCCACCTGCAGCCAGTGCCTTGGCGAGATTTTCGACCCTGCCGACAGGAGATCCCTTTATCCGTTTACCAACTGCACCAACTGCGGCCCGAGATTCACCATCATCAAGGATATTCCCTATGACCGGCCGCTGACCACCATGAAATCGTTTAAAATGTGTGAAAAATGCCAGTCTGAATATGACGACCCTCTAAACCGGCGTTTTCATGCGCAGCCCAACGCCTGCCCTGTTTGCGGGCCGAAGCTGCAGCTAATGGATAATAACGGAAATAAAGTTAATTGTGATGATGTATTAAAAACAGCGGCGGAGTTGATTATTGACGGTAATATTATCGCGGTTAAAGGGTTGGGAGGCTTCCAGCTTGCCTGTGACGCTACAAAAAATGACGTTTCAATGCTTTTAAGACAGAGGAAAAAACGCCCCGGCAAACCCTTTGCATTGATGATGGCGTCGCTTGAGGATATTAAAAAACACTGTATTGTATCGGAGAAAGAGGCGCAGCTTTTATGCTCGCCGCAGGCTCCGATCGTGCTTTTAAAAAGACTCGCTAACGATGCTGAAATAGCTTTAAATATCGCCAAAAACAATAAATACCTGGGTGTGATGCTGCCCCCTACCCCGCTCCACTATATACTGATGCGCTATGTAAAAAGGCCCCTGGTGATGACCAGCGGCAACTTAAGCGAAGAACCGATTTGTAAAGACAATGACGAAGCGTTGACGAGACTCAAGGGGATTGCAGACTATTTTATACTGCATAACCGGGATATTCACTCCCGCTACGATGACAGCGTCTACCTGGTGGAAAAAGACGAGTTTCGCGCTGCCAGGCGCGCCCGGGGATATGCCCCGTCGCCCGTTATGCTGTCTTTTAACAGCCGGCAGATACTCGCCTGCGGGGCGGAAGAAAAAAACACCTTTTGCCTCACCCGCGATAACCATGCATTTTTAAGCCAGCACATCGGCGATATGGATAACGCCGAAACGCTGGAACACTTCGAGAATACCATTGAGTTATACAAACACCTTTTCCGTATAAAACCGGAGATTATTGCTTACGACCTGCACCCGGAATACCAGGCGACCAAATATGCGCTGCAATACGCTGCCGATAATAAGTTAAAGACTGTCGGAGTGCAACATCACCATGCGCATATTGCTGCTTGCATGACCGAGAATAATATCCAGTCGCCGGTTATCGGGGTAGCCTTTGATGGAACAGGATATGGAGCGGACGGCAACCTCTGGGGCGGCGAGTTCCTGCTCTGCGATTACAGCGGTTTTAAAAGGCTGGCTCACCTCGAATACGTACCGATGCCCGGAGGCGCATCAGCCATTCACAAGCCCTACAGAATGGCGCTGGGCTATATTTATACCATGCTGGGAACAGAAACAACGCTGGACGGGCTGCCGGTTTTGGCTAAAATACCTCAAACCGAAATCAATACTATAAAAAAACAGCTGGAATTAAAGCTCAATTGCCCGCTGACATCCAGCGCCGGGCGCCTGTTCGATGCCGTTTCCGCTATTTGCGGCATCTGTGGAGAAGCCCTCTACGAAGCGCAGGCAGCCATCGAACTGGAAATGTCAGCCCCGGATAGTATCAACGATACTGTAATGCAGGGAGTTTATCCATTTGCTATTGATGAAAATAGCGATATTTCTGTAATAAGATTGAAAAACCTGATAAAATGTATAATTCAGGATGTCGCTAAAAATACAGCGGTTCAGGTTATCTCAGCCAGATTCCACAGGACAATGGCGCAAGTGATTATCGAGACCTGTAAATTGCTTGCAACAAAAACGGATATTAAAACGGTTGCCTTGAGCGGCGGGGTATTTCAAAACCGCTTGCTTTTAAGGCTGGCAATCGACGGACTTGAAAAAGAGGGTTTTACCGCACTCAGCCATAAAGTCGTTCCCTGCAACGACGGAGGACTTGCCCTGGGACAGGCGGTAATCGCCCAACACATTAACAGTTGAGGAGAAAATAATATGTGCGTTGCAGTTCCATCGCTTATTACTGCGTTAGACGGCTCGGATGCCATAGTCGATGTCGGCGGCATCTCACGCAAGGCCAGCCTGATGCTGACGCCCGAAGCTAAAATCGGGGATTATGTCTTGATTCATGCCGGTTATGCTATTTCTATAGTGGACAGGGAAGAGGCTGAGGCTACCCTCGAACTTTTCAGGGAACTGGCCGATAGTATCGAACCGGAGGAGTTGATCTCCTGATGACAAAGACGAATTCTTTCAGACAATCCGATATGGCAAAAGGGCTGGTGGACAGCATCAACCGCCATACCGTAAAAGAGGCACGCTACATGGAGTTTTGCGGTAGTCATACCGTTGCCATCATGAGAAACGGGCTGAGACAACTGCTTCCCCCGAAATTGACGCTTACATCGGGTCCCGGCTGTCCGGTGTGCGTTACCGATAATTCCGAACTGGATAAAGCCATTGCGCTGTCCAAAATCCCCGGCGTCATCATTACCTCGTTCGGGGATATGGTCAGAGTACCCGGCAGCAGCTCCAGTTTACAGGAAGCCAAAGCCAACGGCAGCGATGTGCGCATCGTCTATTCCCCGCTGGATGCCCTGCAAATTGCCAGAAGCAACCCGGATAAATCGGTTATTTTCATTGCGGTAGGATTCGAAACCACCGCCCCTACCGTTGCCGCTTCCATACTTCAGGCAAAACAGGAAGGATTGAAAAACTATTATATTCTCTCGATGCATAAAGTCTGCCCACCGGTGATCAAAGCGCTACTGGATTCCGGAGAGGTAAATCTGCAGGGACTGATTTGCCCGGGACACGTCAGCGCCGTTATCGGCGCCAAGGCCTGGGATTTCATAGCCGATGATTACGGCATACCCTGCGTCGTTGCCGGATTCGAACCGCTGGATATATTGCAATGTATCGATATGCTGGCGCAGCAAACCGCCAGAGGGGATGCCAAAGTAGAAATAGCCTATAAACGCAGCGTAACGTACGAAGGCAATCGTACGGCACAAAGAATACTGGAGCAGGTTTTCCAGTCGGCACCAGCCAGCTGGCGCGGTATGGGAGAAGTTGCTGACAGCGGATTAAAACTGAGCCCTGAATTTGCCGCATATGACGCCGAACTCAAATTCGATTTCGACCCGGGTCCGACCAAAATTCAGAAGGGTTGCGTTTGCGGAGAGGTGTTAAGAGGTGT
Organism: uncultured Dehalococcoidales bacterium; assembly: GCA_964528955.1. Lineage (GTDB taxonomy): Bacteria > Chloroflexota > Dehalococcoidia > Dehalococcoidales > UBA5627 > UBA5627. Next base: position 6,673 of record CAZGVH010000046.1, read on the forward strand.
TAAAATCCCTCCCGAATGTAAATTATTCCGCAAGGTCTGTACCCCGATGAATCCCATCGGCCCCTGCATGGTGTCGTCGGAAGGCAGCTGCGCTGCTTATTATCATTATGGAGAAAGCAATGACCGATAAAATACTGCTGGCTCACGGAAGCGGCGGGAGTCTATCCCATGATATCGTTGATAAAGGGATTCTTTCCGTGCTGGGAAACCCGATTTTAAACAGGCTGGACGATTCGGCGGTTTTCGATGCCAAAGGGAAAATCGCTTTTACCACCGACAGCCACGTGGTGCAGCCGATGTTCTTCCCGGGCGGCGATATCGGCAGATTATCCGTTTGCGGTACGGTCAACGACCTTTCCGTTATGGGCGCCACCCCGCTCTATTTAAGCCTGGCGCTGATTATCG
>CAZGVH010000046.1:7087-7434 GCA_964528955.1 uncultured Dehalococcoidales bacterium
GGAAGGCTTGCCGATGGAAGACCTGAAAGCCGTCGTAAATTCGATTAAGGAAGCCGCCGATGAAGCAGGCGTTAAGATAATAACCGGAGATACCAAAGTGGTAAACCGAAGCAACGCCGACAAGCTGTTTATCAATACTGCCGGTATTGGAATCATACCGGACGGTGTAGATATTTCAGGGCATAACGCCAGACCCGGCAATAAGGTTATAATCAGCGGTACTATAGGAGACCACGGCATCGCCGTTCTCAGCAAACGCGAAGGCATCGGTTTCGAAACGGATTTGATTAGCGACAGCGCGCCGCTTAATAAAATGATAGCCGAAATGATGCAGGTCAGCGCCAAAA
>CAZGVH010000047.1:0-7134 GCA_964528955.1 uncultured Dehalococcoidales bacterium
TGCACGACCCGCCGATTTTAATCCTCGACGAACCGGCGCTGGGTTTAGACCCCAGGGCGGTAATTGAGTTCCGCAAGATTATCGTTGAAGCAGGAAAAGACAAGGTGGTCTTTTTTGCTTCCCATCAATTGAGCGAAGTGGCTCAGATATGCAAACATGTCGCCGTTATCGACCATGGCAAGCTGTTGGGGTACGATAGCATAGAAGCCCTGGAACAAAAATACGGCACGCTGGAAAATGCCTATCTGCAGTTGACGGGGGTTCCGAGTGAGTGAAGTAAAACGGCTGGGAATCGTTATCGGTTATGAATTTTTAAAACATATCCGCCGCAAGCGGTTATACGTCATCCTGCTCCTGGTAGTTATATCGGAGGCGGCTGTCCTGGCCGGTTTCCCGGCGCTGATGGACGGTTATCCTGAAAGTGTCAGCCTGATGGCGACGCTGCTTTCCATCGGCCCTTCCATGGCGGTTATCGGCGCCATATTCTTCTCCGGAGATGCCATAGCCGGAGAATTCGAGAATAAAACCGGCTTCATGCTTTTTACCAATCCCGTCAAGAAAACTACCATAGTATTCGGTAAATATATCGCCAGCTTTCTGGCTGTGGCGATACTGGTAATTTTTGCCTATATAGTGGTTTGTGTTTCTTTGCTGATTATATACCAGACTATTCCTGCTGAAACGGCACAGTCCTTCGGATTATGCCTTCTGTATGGAGCTACTGTCGTTGCGGTGACCTTCCTCTTCAGTTCGTTATCGAAAGGAGCAATGGGGGCAACGGTAATAACACTGGTACTTATCATGGTAATCTCCGGTATCGTAGAAAGCGTGCTGATGCTGGCCGGACAGCCGTACTGGTACCTGATATCCACGGCAGGCGACAGTATTACGATGGTCTATGGCGGGATAGAGTTGATGCTGGCGGAGTTTATCCCTCTTGATCAAATGGAGAATTTCCCATTTGAACTGGAGACGCCCGATATCGGGCTCAGTGTTCTGGCGATGGTTATTTACCTGGCAGTCGGTCTTTTCTCCAGTCTTATCATAACCAATCGAAGGCAATTAAGTTAGAAAGACAGGGTTTTTTCGACAGAAAGGAATCTGAATAGAATGGCAGCATTAAAAACCAAAGTAATCGTCAATCCTGTTGCCGGAGCAAAAACCACCTATCGCAAATGGCCTGTTATCAGTGAATTGTTACAGAGCGGTGGTATGCCGTTCGAATACCAGTACACAGAGGGTATCGGGCATGCCATCGAACTGGCCCGCGAAGCGACCGCCAGCGGATATCAGTTTTTAGTCGCCGTGGGTGGAGACGGCACCGTAAACGAAGTGGCTAACGGTATACTGCAGTCGAAGGATTCTTGTGAAGCCACCATCGGCATAATAAGCACCGGAACCGGCGGCGATTTTATCCGTACAGCCGGGATTACCAAGGATTACGTAAAGGCCTGCGCATCCATATGCGGCGCAAAAAAGCGCATGATAGATGTCGGTGTAGCGGAATATATTAAAAACGGTGAACCCTGCCGGCGTTATTTCATCAATTCTGCCGGTATCGGCTTCGATGCTCAGGCTATAGAAGCTGCCAGCCATCTGCCGAAAATCTTCGGAGGAACCGTGCCTTACGTGCTCGGTCTGCTTCAATCCGTTGTCAGTTACAAAAACAAGCAGGTAAACGTATCCATCGGCGATAAGCGCGAGCAGAAGCGGGTATTAACGATGGTCATGGCTAACGGCTGCTACTTCGGCGGCGGAATGTGCATTGCTCCCAAAGCGGATATTTATGACGGCTTTTTCGATGTGGTTTCCGTCGGTGATATAGGTAAAATAGACCTCTTGAAAACATTCCCCAGAATATACAAGGGCACTCATATAACCCATCCGGCGGTAAAAATAGAGAGGGCTTCATGCGTGGAGATAAAATCACCGGATAAGGTTTATATCGAAGCTGACGGCGAGTTCCTCGGAGAATGCCCGGCTTCCTTCAGGATTATGCCGGCCGCTCTCAGCCTGGCGGTTTAACTCTTAGATATTCTCTCCCTGGTAGGTTCCGTTGTAGCCGTCGGTATCTCTAGAGAGTTGAAAGAAAACCAGTTGCACGATTCTGGAATTTTTTTGCAGGTCGAATCCTTCCGGGTTGTAAACTACCAGCAGGGATTCCGAACGCCCCGAATAACCGGCATCCCAGACAGCGGTATTAACGGTTACGCCGCAACGCAGCAGGCTCGACCTGGGTGTAGCCAGTGCCATTACGTTCTTCGGTAAATTGACGATTTCGTTGTATGTGATACTGTAGATTCCATTTTGAAGATGAATAAAACCGTCTTCTCCGAACGGCAGCCTGGATTGCGTCGATACCACTCTCTCTTTATTGCTAATCGAGATTTTGCCTGCGGATTGCAGGGAAGAAATGTCGCGCAGCGTAAAATCTACGCCGTTGGGCTGCAGCTGTTCTTCCAGGTTGAGATAACCCTCTAAAAGCGGCGGATTATTATTCAACAATGTACGGATATCATGTTTCGATAAGACGTTGGACATATTCTGCTCCTGTGCATGAATGAATTACAGACCGGTACTTTAAATGTTATATGTTGGCGGAAATGTTGTCAAAATCATCGTACCGGTCGGCTTGTAAAAACGCGGGGTCTGTGTTTTAATTATGTTCTTATGCATATAGAAGCTATTTTATTAATCCTGGAATCGGTTTTACTGCTGGTCACCATTATTCTTATTTTACTCAACATCAAGGAAGGCAGGGAAAGAAGTTCTCTTATCAGGCAGGTAGGGCAGGCTTCGAAAACCCTGACGCGCCTGGAATATTTTCTGGCTGCTAACGATGCGATTTCCGACGCCGAAAAAGAGGTTGCCGGTTTTATAACCGGCAGAAAACCTACCGGCAGCGACGTCAATCGCGTCAACTCTTTTGCCAGGGCTATCGGCAGAGCGAAAGAGAAGGGTGTCAGCGTAAGATATATTTTGCCGAGGTTTCAGGACCGTCTGTATGTGGGATATTTGTATTCTAATCTGGGTGCCGAAGTGAGGTATTCTGTCTCGTCCAATTCACAGACTATGCGTTATATGGTCGTTGATTGCGAGCGGGTGGTTATGGCAATTCCCGAAAGTATCAGCGAGAGGGAAATGACCAGCAAAGGCTACATTATTCCTTCAGTGGCTTTGGCCTCCATATTAAAGGAAAATTTCGAGAAATGCTGGGAAGAAAGCATATCATTTAGTGATTATGTTCACGAAACTCTGGAACAAACAGGCACTACCCCGGGGGAGCTGGCACTGGAAATCGGTATAGATTCCCGCAGTTTGAAAAAAATCCTATCGTCTTAAAGTACGGAAAGCCACGCTTCTATTCTTCTGGAATTTTATTTTTATCCACTGCTATAATTTCATTTTCTTTATTTTTTATCAGAAACATCGCAACCGTTATGCCGACTGCGTTGGCTATAATCATGGGCAGGATTACCAGTTTCACTACAGTTAAAGCCTCTTCGAACGGCCTTGCTATCAGCAATGTCAAACCCATATGTAGACATTCCATTAAGATTGCAATAGTTATTGCCCTTTGTACGCTGACGAGCCGGTTGTCGTTTTTGTACCTTATGATACCGCATATCAAACCGATTAGAATTGTCGCCAGGGCACAGGGAACGGCGGTAAATCCGCCCATGAAGAAACGGTGAACGCCTCCTATGATTCCGGCTCCCAGTCCGACCACGGGTCCTCCTACAAGCCCGGCAATCATCGGCCCCAGGTCGCGGTAGTTCAGTATCGCTCCCGAGGGGAGTTCCGTTCCCATGTAGGTTCCCAGTATTGAAAAACCGCCGAAGAGTACGATTATTAATAGCTTATCAGACCATGTTCCCCTGTTGTTCAATACGGATTTGAAGGGTTTCCTGTTCGAGATAATATCCATGAAAACATGCAGAAACGCCAGCGTAGCGGTTAGCAGAAATAGCCAGATTAATTCATTTTCCATATGCTTTAACAGTAATAGAAGATTATTATGAGTCGGTTTAAGGACTTGCGCCGGTATATAATACCGGTATAATATTCGAAAATATGACTTCCGAATATTTTAACAGCATTCGATAATAACAGCCGGTACGGTTATTGCGATTCCGATAAAAATCAATAAACCTATCAGCCTTAACATACCCCTGGTGCTCATGTATTCCTCCAGATATTGAAAGCTAGTATATCATCTTAAAATAAAATATGGCAATACAGTTTGCGAGTATTATCCGGGATTACAAAAATAATATAAAATTGTTAAAATATGGTTTGATAATACTTGTTAAAAAAGAGATTAAGTTATATGCTGTAATCTGTAAAATAATATTTTGGCGGTGAATCTATGCATGAGATCGATTATGTATCGCTGGATGTGGATGTGGAATGCTCCGTATGCGGAGAAAAACTGGGCAACTTCGAAACGAAGAACGGTCCGGGGGCACAGGTAACGCTGGATTTCAGGGAAGTCGACAGCTTTTACAGCCGTTGCAGCAAATGCAACAGCATTATCGAATTTTCTTTGAAGAATACGGCGGAAGCTGGCGACAGGAAAAATTTAACCGTTGATAATTATCAGAAAAAGAGTGTAATCTACTAGTAATCTTCGTTGTCACCCTCTATTTCACGCAGAGTTTCCTCGCTGCTGCCAAAGTGGTGTGCTATTTCATGCCGCACAGTTTTAACGATTTGTTGTTCGATTTCATCGTCCGAGGAAGCTACCGATTCTATGGCTTTTTGAAAAATAGTTATCTTGTCCGGCATTACCATACCGTAGTAGCTGCCCCGCCTGGTTTGCGGTATTCCCTCGTAAAGACCCAACAACAACGTTTCATCTTCGATATCTTCGTTATCGAGCTGTTCGGCCGTCGGATAATCTTCTACCACCACATCGACGTTATCCATCAATTCCAGGAATTCATCCGGCAAACTTTCAATTGCTTTTATTACCAGTTGTTCGAATCTTTCTCTTTCCATAATATTCTTTAAACCGGTTGCTCTGCTTTCTTTATATATTTTAATACATATTTTTCAATCGACATTTTTTTAATTAAAAGCAAACCCAGCGTCACGCCGACGGTGTTTGCCAAAGTCATCGAAAGTATAATCGCTTTAACAGTTTCCAGCGCATCATCGAAAGGGCGGGCGATTAGCAGGATCAATCCCATATGGAACAATTCCATTACGAAGGCAAAAAGTGCGGCCCAATGAATTTTGATAAATTCAAGACGTCCTTTCTGTTTTATAATCCACAGGTTTACGCAGCCTGCCATAAAACCGATGAGAATTGTTGCCAGTGAACAGGGTATTTGCGTCAAACCCTCCAGGAAAAAGCGGTAAATTCCGCCGATAAGTCCGGCCCCTAAGCCGACCACAGGGCCTCCGATCAATCCGGCAAGCACGGGAGCCATATCCCTGACGTTTATAATAGCACCGGAAGGCAGGGTGGTTCCCATATAGGTACAAAAAACAGAAAACAATCCGAAGATAATAATTACTGTTAATTTATCCCGGAAGCTTGCATTACGGTTGAGCACCCGCTGAAAGAAATCTCTCGGGGAGACGAACCGGACCAGGATTACCAGACAAACAACCGTAATGATTATTTTTAAAATCCACCACATTTTAGTGCACCTGAAGACAACATTTTGTGGTATTATACATTTGAATAAAAAAATACTCAAAAATCATATTGTCTTTGTCCTGTTTGTGTAAAGAACTCTTGTTTGGAGGGAATAAGCTATGGAATTAACTCCGGAAGAAAAACGCCGCATATACGAAGAGGAGAAAGCGCGCATAGAGGCGGAGAAAAAGCAGGAGAAATCGCAGGATATCCCCTCTCTGAATTTGCCGCAAAACGTTGCCAGTACGTTGTGTTATGCCCTCTTCTGGATTACCGGAATTATTTTCCTGGTACTGGAAAAAAAGGATAAAACAGTCAATTTTCATGCCATCCAGTCTATAGTACTTTTCGGCGGATTAGCCATACTGAGTGCCTGCCTGAGCTGGATTCCTTATGCCGGCGGGTTTTTCGGTGCTGCTATCGGTATATTTGCATTCGTATTCTGGATAGTGCTCATGGTGAAATCATATCAGGGCGAACTTTATAAAGTGCCGCTTGCCGGTGATATTGCCGAGACCATTCATAAATCCGTATGGAAAACGGATAATACTGCCGCTGAGGCCAGTGAAGAAGCGGAAAAAGCGGAGGGAAGTAAAATTGAAGAGACTGCCGCCGTTTCGCATAAAGCCGATGATTTCGGCAAAAAAGTCGACAATTATTTTAACCGTACGCGAACCGGCAGAATCATAGGCTACAGTTTTGCCATATTCTGGAATATCGTATTAATCATTTTCTTTTCACTGTTTTATGAATATATTGCGTGGTATTCCGTCGGGGATGACGGCAGCCTTACTATTACGCCGATGTTGACCTCCGATTTCCTTTTATGGATGCCGGTATTGATTACATCGTTATCGATTTGCATAGTTGCCAACATCATATTGATTGTTTATGACCGGTACTGGTTCCGTGAGGCGGTGCAGATACTGCTCGAGTTAATCGGAATGGCGGTGGTTATCTATCTGATAGTCATATTTCCGTTCGATTTCAGTGTTATTCCCAGTGTGGTGCCTGCCGAAATTCTGCCGACAGTAACTAAAGCGATTCTCATCTTTGTGGCTGTTGCCTTCGGTGTCAGTGCGCTGGTTCGCTTTATAAAAATGGTGCTTAATATAGAAAACCGGGAATATACAAATTGAATTCAATTATTTATTAAGTCGTTTGCTTTAACAGGGATTCTTCAATGCAAAGGAGATTGCTATTGTGATGCAAAATAATAAACAGGAAATAGAATGTTGTCCGAAATTCGACCCGGAACCCTGGCAGGGAAAAGAAGTAACTTGGCAGGATAAATTATTCATAAGAGATACCGTTCCCCAGCTATTTCATATCCCGCTGCCGGGTTCTTTCGGCAAGGCAGTAACCAGGATGTGGAAGAAAATAGAAGCTGCGGGAGCGAAGCCGGAAAATAGGGATTTCCTGATGTTGACTTCGGAAACCTCCCAGTGGAAGGGTGAAATCTATATCAATGTCACCGGGGAAATCCC
>CAZGVH010000048.1:0-6103 GCA_964528955.1 uncultured Dehalococcoidales bacterium
TTGGCAAAGGCGGTACCTGGGAAGACTAGTTTAAAGGTTTCCAACGAGTAATTTGGAACAGTCCTGCATTTTAGCAGGACTGTTCTTTTTAAGATAAAGTGCTCATGATTTTAAACTAATTGGATTAAATTCAGTTAGCGTATCAATATATATGCGTCTGTTGTTAAGCGGGTAGAGCAGTATATCTTAAATCTCGCATCATAAGCTTTACGCTATTAATCGATTGAGTGCAGCAGGATATAGAGCACCTATTTTACTGAATATGGCAGTATTTCTCTATCACCCTTGTGTATTATCTCTCGAAACACCATCAACCGCCGAAAATCATAGGCATTTCACCCGTATAGAGGTGGATAATATACGATTAATTCTTATCGCATTGAGAAGGGGTACGCCTTCTTAAAGAAGCAATGATAGATACTCCCAGAATAAAGGCGATAACCAGCAGCGAAACAAAAGTGGGAATTTCTAAAATTCCAGAGAGAAGCATCTTCAGCCCAAGAAAAACGAGTACTACCGCCAGTCCATAGTTCAGGTAGTATATTTTATTTGCAAAACCGCATAGGGCAAAGTACATGGAACGAAGCCCCATTATAGCGAACATATTCGATGTATAAACTATGAAAGAGTCGGTAGTAATAGATAACACTGCCGGTATTGAATCAACAGCAAAAATTAGATCTGAAGTTTCGATTGCTATCAACACCATAAAGAGAGGAGTTGCCAGAAGCTTTCCTTTTTCCCTGACGAAGAATTTACTGCCTCTATAGCAATCCGTTGTAGGCAGGTAACGGGAAATCAATTTGATGACAGGGTTGGATTCCGGATGCTGCTCGCCTTCTTTCCTAGAAGCCATTTTAATACCGGTGAAAACCAGAAAGGCTCCGAATACATAGATAATCCAGTGGATATTTTCGAGAAGGGTGATACCAGCCACAATAAATAAGGCTCGCATAATAATAGCGCCGAGAATTCCCCAGAATAATACACGATGGCGATACTCCTGTGGCACACAGAAATAAGTGAATATAAGCAGAAAAACAAACAGGTTATCAACACTTAACGATAGTTCCACCAGATAAGCGCTGAAATAGGCGGTAGTGACTTCACCTCCGCGCCAAAAATGGATGAAAATACCAAAGGCAACCGCTAGCCCGACCCAAAAAATTGACCATTTGAGCGCCTCTCTAAATTCGATAGCATGGGCTTTACGATGGAAAACAAAAAGGTCAAGAACCAACATGACAACAAGAAATACGTTGAATAAAACCCATGGTAAAATGCCGTAATCCATGATCCCTCTCTATCCTCTCTGTATGCGTCTACTCAACATAAAGTGCCATAACATAAAAAAGAGCATACCAGACTCATTTATACAAACTTCAGGGATATAGCTTTTTCAAGATAACAATTATTATTATTCTTGTCAAATTGATTAATATAACTACAAAAAGAGTGAAGTATAGTTTAATTTAAATTAAAAGATACTATTAAGTATAGTTGGGACGTTTGGAATTGATTGATTTTCTCTGCGATATCACCCAACAACTGTCGCAAATGGGCTGGTCGGAAAAAGGTTTAAGTGTTAGCTACGGTATAATTACCGTACATAAAGGATATTATGTGCCTAAAGTGAATTTGGACAAGGGGAAAAATTTGTAGTGGAGCTGCCTTTTGAAAGCCAGAATATTTTACCTTTAATATACGTAGAAGAAGCTGAATATTCAGGTGGAGAATTTATTAATAAAGTTGATGAGTAAGCTCTTTTAACCGTGTTTGACAACGCAGGGAAATGTAGTATAATTCATACTGACCGAACGGTCAGTCAGGAGAGGCGATTTTGGAGAATAAAGAGAACATCGAAGCCAGGGAGAGAATTATCAATGCCTCGATAGAGCTGTTTTCGCAAAAGGGCTTCGATGCCGCCAGTGTTAACGAAATAGCAGAACAGGCAAATGTAACCAAGGCGCTGATTTATTATTATTTTAAAAGCAAGGAAGAAATACTGGACTACCTGGTGCGCTCGCTTTCGGATAGTATCACTTCCACCGCAATGGACTTCATTAATGCCAATATCGTTCAGATGATTAATGAAGAGCGGCTGGATATTCTGCCCGACCGGCTGCGCTTTATAGACGAGCAAGCCAGAAAACATTTTACGGGAAATATAAAGGCTTACTTTGAAAATATCCTCGATTATGCTATCGAAAACAGGGCTGTAATACGTATCCTGATACTTGAATCTTTAAAAAACAGCAAGCATCATAATAACCTTTTTGCTATTATGGAATTAATTGGAAGCAGCAATGATAACGTTCTTTTTAAAACGATATCGGAGGCTGATAAGGATTTCAATTACTCGGATGATATGATGTTTTTTCAATTCTTCTTTACCAGCATCCCTCTATTTAATTTTGCCGCCTATTACGATGATTACAAAAAGCTCAGTGGTTTCGGTGATACAGAAATGCGCCGTTCATTTTTACAATCTTACAGGCTGATTGCCGACTCGTTAATTTCGGGAAGCGATATAATGCTCCGTAATAATTACAATGATTGAATCAATTAAATGAGCGGGAAAACAAAAAAGTGAATATAATAGTTGATGATTATTCGCATCACGAAATAAAAAATAACGTAAAATAAGAATACTTATTCGGGCAGGTAATAAATGACAGGAACAATTTTAACTCTAATCGGAACAATGGCGCTGGTTTTCATTGCGGCTATAATCTTTACGAACGCCATCGAATGGATAGCCAGCCAGCTAAAACTGGGCTGTTCTTTCGTCGGTTCCATTATCGCTCCGCTTTTTACATCGATACCGGAAATGGTGGTTTTTTTGGTAGCCGTGTTCGCCTACTCCGGGGAAGCCGGTACCGACATCGGCGTCGGTACTATTTACGGCCAGCCATTTATGGCATCCAGTCTTTCTTACGGACTTGTAGGTATAGCCGTACTTACCGGATTTTTGCTAAAGAAGAGAAGCAGCGGTCATATGCATGTCGATAAATCGCTGGCAACCCCCTTCCTTTTCGTAACCATACTCTTCCCACTGACGCTGGTACCGGCATTTACCGGCAGCCATGCGGTAAAATATCTATTCGCCTTTATCTTCCTGGGGGCTTTCATATATTACATCTGGACGATGTACAAAAGGAAAAACGCCGAGCAGATTGAAGATGCCGAAGCCCCTTATTTTTGCCGTATCGTCCCCAAAGCTTCGAAGGGAAGAATGGCCTTAGCGGTTACTCAACTGCTGGTAGCCGTAGGACTTTTATACATCGGCTCGGAAAAAATGGTGGGAACGGTCGAAACCCTTTCGCAGGGAATAGGACTCAGCGCACTGGCTCTGGCTTTGATTATCGTTCCGGCTGCCACCGCCATCCCGGAAACCTCAACCGCATTGATATGGGGATTCAAGGGAAGGGATACGCTCAGTCTCGGTTCTCTGGTGGGGGAGAAAATCCTGTATTCCACTTTCTATCCGGCATTAGCATTGTTCCTGATTTCATGGTCTTATGATATTCATATATTACTTAGCGTTATCGCCACAACGGTAATCTCGTTTATGCTTTACCTGTGCATCCGCTTCAACAAGCTGAACTGGTATACGCTTTGTTTCGGTTTGCTGTTCTTTATATCTTACATAATAATGATATTTATATTAAAAATATAGGAAATTACTCTTATTACGGGAGGTTGAAATGTATACTATAACAGCAAAAGTAATTTCACAGAAAGGCACCTGCGAAGCCGGACACAGGGAAGGGGATGAATTCGTTATCGGGCAGAGCACACCCTGCAATATGTGCTCATGGGCGTTTTATACACTGTTTCCTTTCGCCGAAGTGCTGCAGTTCGGCGGCGGTTTTCCCTGGGAAAAGGTCCCTTCCAAAACGACCGTCGCCTGCCCCGACCCGGCTAATCCGGTGGTCTTCGAACTGAGCAGGAGAGAAATAGAGTATTGATGGATACGCATGACAATTCCGCGCCGTCACCTTTTTTAGTGGAAAATATAGACCTGCTTCCCGGAGGCAGGGCGCTGGATATAGCTATGGGAAACGGGAGAAATACGGTATACCTTGCCAAAAAGGGATTCGACGCCGAAGGGGTGGATATCTCCGAAGAGGCGGTTAAAATTGCGCTGGAAAGAGCAAAATCGGCCGGAGTTGAAATTAAGGCTCATATTGCCGATACAGAAGCCGATAACTATTTTATTGATGTAAATACCTATAATGTTATTATCTGCTTCAACTACCTGCACCGCCCACTGATTCCCCGCATAAAGAGCGGACTTCAAAAGGGTGGGGTGATAGTCTACCAGACATATACCGTCGACCAGGCGCAATTCGGCAAGCCTGCCAACCCGAATTTCTTACTCCGGTATAACGAGCTGCTCGAGATGTTCCGCGATTTCCGCTGCCTGCGTTACTATGAAGGAATAATAGATAATAAAAAGGCAGTTGCCGCTATCATAGCGCAAAAAGTCTAGGACGGGAGTAAAGCTCCCGCTTTTTTACAGTTCGCTCTCGGCTTCTTCTTCCATCTCGTAAAGACGGGTGTAATAATCGGAGAATTCGTTTAAATGCGCCAGCGCGATTTTCCCCGTCAGTATTGGGTCGTCATCGGTAACATTGGTTTTCGGGTCTATAAGACCATGTTCCAATTCGACATCCAGCCCCATCCTGAACTGTTCTATATCGAATCTCTTCCAGTCGATGCCGAGTTCGTCCCCGATTTCCCTGGCTTCCTGCGTAGTAAAGTGTTTCTCTACGCTCATATCAGAATCCCTCCAGTTCTTTAATTACACACTTATTATAAACTGGTTTAAACTTAGTTTAAAGTGACTTAAATTATAATATTATATATTTAGCCGATAGTCTCGATGCGAATACCCCTTTCCATTGCCCAGGCGAGCCCTTCCTCGATTTGCTTTTCTTCACCCTCGAGTTCCAGCTTCATTACACCTTCGTTGCCGATAAGGTCGGAGTTATAGATACTGACTTTTAAATCGTACTGCTGGGTAATTGCATAAAGAATAGGCTCCAGCAGCATTTCTTCCGGAATGACAAAGATTATCCTCTTTTTTACAACAGCCATTTTATCCTTCCTGTTCGAATTCCTTCATTACTTCCCTTATTTTCTGTTTTAACTCATCGCGGGGCACTTCTATACCGGAGGTAGTTTCGATCTTCTTGAGGCGCTCCTCCAGCTTGGATTGTTCGTTCAACACCAGCCTGATGACATCGGCAACCGGATCGGGCAGATTACCGTGTTCCAGATCCAGGAGCGGTTTATGGTGTTCATCGACCACCCTGCCCGGGATGCCAACGACAGTTGCTCCGGCGGGAACTGCTTTAATTACCACAGAACCGGAACCGATTTTCGCCCCTTCCCCGACGGTAATAGCGCCTAAAACCACAGCTCCTGTGCCGATAACTACCTTGTTGCCGATGGTCGGATGGCGTTTGCCTTTATTGAGACTGGTGCCGCCCAGAACGACACCCTGATATATGAGCACATCTTCTCCTATTTCCGACGTTTCACCGATGACTACTCCCGAACCGTGGTCTATAAAAAAGCGGCGGCCGATGGTCGCCCCGGGATGTATCTCGATGCCCGTAAAGAAACGCGTCCAGTGCGACAGCAGGCGGGCAAGATAACGCATGTGATGATTCCATAAGAAATGAGATACTCGGTGTGCCCAGATAGCATGCAATCCGGGATAGCACGTTAAAACCTCGAGCACGCTCCTGGCTGCCGGGTCTCCTTTAAAAACGGTTCTTATATCTTCTGCTATTCGTTTACACATATTAAACTTTACCGCACACCGTATAAATACCGTGCATAAATAATAATGCAATTATATTACGGTACCTTATTCTACTACATCAACAGGCAGTCTTTCTATCAACTCTAAATAGTATCAGCCCGATTATCACTAAAGCTATACCTACAAGAATCATAAAAACACCTGAACCTAATATAGAAGTGGAAACCCCGAACCCGAGAACAGCCATATACAGGTAATTTTCCATATTCATGGCCTGAGCATATTTTAGATGTAATGGATTGGTCGGGTCGTATTGCCCATCTCCTA
>CAZGVH010000048.1:6113-7089 GCA_964528955.1 uncultured Dehalococcoidales bacterium
AATGCTCTGCCTGTGTTGCCTGATAACATCCGCGGCAGCCATTGCTTCTTCAGCCGTGTCTATCAACTCCCCGGCAGCAATTTGCTCCGCACTTAAACCAAGGGTTACATTTTCCTGCCGCATTGCCTCTTTCATCCAGTAGCTCTTATTTATGGACTGAAATACAAACACCCCTCCGACAACCAGGCATACTATCCCGATGAATGATACCGCCATAACCAGATACCGACTAATTTTGCCCATTTATTTAATAACCTCCTTTTGGAAATATTAATTTCAGGACTTGACTTTACTAAGTCGGGAACCAGCTTTTACAGCATCGATTATACTCTTATAACGTTTCTTTACCAACCCATTCCAGGTATTCATGACTGCCGCCGATAACAGGAATAGCGATTATTTCGGGGACTTCGTTCGTGTGATTTTCTTTTACCAGCTGAATGATTTCTTCCAACAGCGAAACCCTGGTTTTGATAATTAAAAGACTTTCGCTCGCCGAATCGATTCTTCCCTGCCACCAATACATTGAATCTACCCCGTCGATAATATTGATACAGGCGGCTTTTCTGCTTTCCAGCAAAATCCTGGAGATACGAGCGGCCTCTTCACCGCTTTCAGCGGTAACGAAGACAACCACGTATTCGGAGTTCGACATTGCAACCTCCACGGTTATCAGACAACGCGCAGCATTCTGTCTACTGCGCCGATTGCTTTCAACCTGATATCTTCAGGGACTTTTACCTCGGGAGTCAGTGTCTCCAAAGAACGGAGTACCTTATCGAGTGTAATCGACTTCATGGTACGGCATACGGCATTCTGTGAAACAGGTATGAATTGTTTTCCGGGGTTCTCTTTCTGCATGCGATGGATGATGCCGGTTTCGGTAACTATTATCATCTGCCGCACATCCGGGCGGGAGGCATAGCGGCACATGCCGCTGGTGCTGAGTACCTCATCAGCCAGCGCGATAACCTCC
>CAZGVH010000049.1:0-7030 GCA_964528955.1 uncultured Dehalococcoidales bacterium
TGGTTTTTAGAATCTCATCGTCTCCGGCCTGTACCGGCAGGTTGATTTCCTCGCAGACCTTGTCCAGATTAGCAATGGCGTCTATCAGTCTGTCGCTCATATCCTTGGGGTGATTGGTCAGAAAGCGCAGCCTTTCAAGTCCTTCGATTTTATTGATTTCTGCAAGGAGTGCGGCAAGGTCGGGTTTATCGGGCAGGTCGTGACCGTACGAATCCACGTTCTGCCCCACGAGTATGATTTCTTTGGCTCCTCTCGATACCAGCAGCTCTGCCTCGCAGACTATTTCTTCTACGGTGCGGCTCTTTTCACGCCCTCTGCGGTAGGGGACGATGCAGTAAGAACAGAAGTTGTTGCATCCCTGTATGATATTTATGAAGGTGCTGACGGAGGGTTTCAAGGGGATGATGTTTGCCGTCAGACACTTGTCTATCCACGGGGGCATCTCTCCGGCGGCAAAAAAGTAGTCTACAATGGGGAATCTCTTTTGCAGCTTATCTATATGCGAATCCACCAAACAGCCCGTCAGCGCAATTTTTACGTTGGGGTTGCTTTTCTTTAACGACTTGAGAGCTCCGATTTTGCTGACGACCTTATTCTCGGCGCTCTGGCGGATAACGCAGCTATTGAGCAGGATAAGGTCGGCATCTTCTGCCGAGGCAGCCGGTTGATAGCCGATCTGTTCGAACAGACTGCCCAACCTCTCCGATTCTGCCTTGTTCATCTGGCAGCCTATGGTCCAAATATGATACAGGGGCATGATAATTGATAACTCTTTCAGTGGGGTGATTTTCCAGCCGAAGCTTTAGGGCAGGCTGGCGGAGGGGGAGGGATTTGAACCCTCGACACCAGTTTCCCGGTGTAAGCGCTTAGCAGGCGCCCGCACTAGACCTCTATGCGACCCCTCCGTAAGAAGCAGCAAATTTTAACATAGATAATATAGCATAATCAGCAGGATAGCTCAAAAAAGATGCTGCAAGTCTATTAGCATGTAGGGATAGGCATTGCCCTTCGGCGAAAAATCGATACATGAGGGCGGACGACCATTGGTCGTCCCTACGGGAATTATTTTATTCCGCCGGATTCATAACCCTCCCGACGAACAGAATGGTATTGGTTTCGATATCGCGTATCATGAAAATAAACGGGTGGTTGAGGTTAATTACAAATGGGTCAGGAGAGGTTCCCTTTACTACTACAACTCCCGAAGCGGCAGCGGCTGTCGTGCCGTCTTCATCCACAGTAATATATGCCTGGTGGTAAACCTCGTCCAGCCAGTATCCTGTTTTTCCGAAAATACCTGAAAAATCGGCAGCCATACTGAACGCATCCGTCATCCCCATAGATTCAAGCGTTTCTTTCAGATTGAAGCTTGATGAGAAGTTGAACTTCGGCATCGATAGGTTGACATATTCGTCATCCGCGATATCATCGATGATATTCTTGATTATGTCTCCGGTAAGCGAGCTTTCGAATTCCCCGAATGTCCCTTCATCGGGTAAAATAATAACCATAGACATGTTCCAGGTATCGTATTTAAGCTCTACCGCCTGGTATCCGTTTCCCTCAGTATAGCCCAGCTTTTTTTGCTGGTGCATCATCGGTACAACAATCGTATTTCCGTCAGACAGGAAGAAAGTACCGTCATAAGTCTGGAGGAATTTGTCGAAACGGAAGAGCCATGCAGCGTTGAAGTAGATAGCATTGGTTAAAACGAGCGCTGTCAGGGAATCAATCGAATCGGCAGGCAGCAGTTCTGGTATTAAGCCTTCGGTTTGTTCGCTGATCCACTCGTTAATAATCTGCCGGCAGCCTTCGGGATCTTTCTCATAATCCAAAAGTCTCATTCCGGAGTCGTAATTCTCGGATAGAACGTTTAAAAATGCCGGCATAAATTCATCGGTTTCGTTGCCCCAGATAGCATTTATTACATTTAATTTGAATCCTGTTGAAGACTGGCTTGTTTGATTCCTGCTATTAAGTTCGATGGCTAATTTATTGAAAGCGGAGTGTAATTCTTCATCCTCGAGTAGGAAGTTTAACACGTCTGACATTTGTTCTTTGGTCTGCCCGTTGGCTCCGGCATAGGTCATCGCCAGCGCCAGGGAGATGCTGTAGGGGGAATAAAAAAGGTTTCCGTCTTCAGTGGAGATAAGCTGTTTATACAAATCGAAAGCGAAATCATTATTGCCCTCGACAAGATTATCCAGTATGTTATCGCTTATATCGGGTGAAGAGTCATATTTTGTATCGGCTTTAATATACTGTCCGTATTCTCCGCTTTGCGTCTTGACTTTGGTATTGGTTTGCGTTGCTGTCGGATTATCAACAGTTCCACAAGAACACATGTTCAGTACCAGAATAACGGCAAGTATAGTAAAAACTGCTTTTTTCATTTTAACTCCTCCCATGAGGCAATCTCTATCTCTATTTTAATTTAGAGTATAGATTTATTAAGTTGAAACAAAGGATCGCTTCATCATCCCTCTTTAATTTATATTAGATTCTTCACCTGCAACTCAGAATGACAATGTGATGGACTCCTCGCAAAAACATCTATTTATGCCGCCGGATTCATCACCCTCCCGACGAACAGAATAGTATTGGTTTTACCATCGCGTATCATAAAAATGAACGGGTGGTTGAGATTGACTTCCGGCGGGTATTGGGAGACTCCTGCAACCATTACTGAACTGGTAGCGGCAGCGGCTGTCGTCCCGTCTTCATCTAAAGTAATATATGCCTGGTGGTAAACTTCATCAAGCCAAAGTCTTTCTTCGCTGGTAACGCCTGAAAAATCGGCAGCTAACATACTAAAAGCATCGGTCATGCCCATCGCTGACAACGTCTCTTTTAAACTGAAATCGAATTCAAAATTAAACTTCGGCATTGTCAGGATAACATGTCCTTCCTCTATATTATCAATGATGTTCTGCACTTTTTCGCTGGTGAGCGAGCTTTCGAATTCCTCGAATGTCTCTTCATCGGGGAGAATCAATACCATAGACATGTTCCAGGTATCATATTTCAATTGGATTGCCTGATAACCGTCTGCGCTGGTATATCCGAAATGGTCTTTCTGGTGCATCATCGGTACGGTAACAGTGCTTCCGTCCAGCATGTAGAAAATATCGTCGTAGGTGTCATCTTTATCGAACCTGAAAAGCCATGCGGCGTTGAAATAGATGGCGTTTGTAAGGACAAGCCGCGTTAAATCAGTAATAGATTTTGCGGGGAGCAGTTCTTCTATTATTCCTTCCGTCTTTTCACTTACCCATTCATTTATTATCTGCCGGCAGCCTTCGGGGTCTTGTTCATAATTTAGCAGCCGTATTCCGGCATTGTAGTTTTCGGCAATGACGTCCAGAAACGCCTGCACGAATTCGTAATCCTGCTGTCCCCAGATAGCATTGATTATATTCAATTTGAATCCTGTAGAATACTGGTCTGTTTTATTCCGGCTGTTGAGTTCTATGGCTAATTTATTGAAAGCGGAGTGTAATTCTTCATCCTCCAGCAGAAAGTGCAGCACATCTGCCATTTGCTCTTTGGTCTGCCCGTTGGCTCCGGCATAGGTCATCGCCAGCGCCAATGAAATGCTGTAGGGGGAAAAGAAAAGGTTTCCGTCTCCGGTTGAAACGAGTTGCCTGTAAAGGTCAAAAGCGAATTCGTTGTTGCCGCTAACGAGGGTTGCAAGGGTATCATTATCTATATCTGGAGAGGAGTTATAGGCCTTGTCCGATTTTAATAATTGCCCGTATTTTTCAAAAATTGTCTCTGTTTGAGTTTGCGTAACTTCCTCTGTTATCGAGTTGGTTACGGTTTGCGTTTCCGTCTGTGTTACTGTTATCGTACCTGCCGATCCGCACGACACCAGGCTAAGCGTCAGTATAACGGCAAGTATAGTAAAAACTGCCTTTTTCATTTTTACTCCTCCCTTGAGGCGAGCTCTATCTCTATTTTAATTTAGAGTATAGAGTTATTAAGTTGAAACAAAGGATCGCTTCGTCATCCCTCTTTGATTTGTATTAGATTCATTCTGCTGATAAATCGGGATTTCACTCCGGCAAGCCGGAACTAAATATGCAGAGCTGGGTGATTCTCGTCTGTTGCCGTAGATACCTTTGTTCTGCTTCTCCCCACTACCCTAGATCCTTCAGTCACCCCTTGTGACTTCAGGATGACAATATGATCGTCAGCCCTTGCGGGAATTTTTATACTGCCGGATTCATTACCCTCCCGATGAAGATAATAGAACCGGTTATATTATCCGTTATCAAAACGATAAACGGCCGGTCGATGGTGAAATCCAGCGGGCTGCTCGGGTCGGGGGCTGACCCTGCCATCATTACAGCCGTAGCGGCTGCCGCTTCGGTACCTTTTTCATCGACGGCGATAAAAGCCTTGTGGAGCACGTCATCAATAGCAAGGGCTTCCTCGCCGGTCATTCCGGAGAAATCGGCGTTGCCTGAAAAGGCATCCGTCATACCCATTGTCTGTAATATTTCTTTTAAGCCGGCTTTGTACTCGAATTCGAATTTGGGCATCGACAGGTTGAGCTTTTGCTGCTTTAAAGAGCCGATGATATCCGATATCGATTCCGCTGTCAGTGAGCTTTCGAATGATTCGAAATCCCCTTCGTCGGGAACTATAACCACCATCGACATATTATTCGTATCGTACGGTAATTGAACGGCGCGATAGTTTCTGCCGTCTTTGTAATTCAGGGTTGCGCTTAGCTGCATCATCGGTACGCTGACTTCGCTGCCGTCCGCCAGGAAAAAAGTACCGTCACCGGTATTTTCTTCCTCGAACGGGTACAGCCATGCAGCCTTAAAATAGATAGCGTTAGTCAGTACCAGCCGTGTCAGTGTCGTGATTCCGCCTGCGGGAATTAAATCCTTTATTTTGCCGTTGGTCTTTTCGCTGACCCAGTCATTGATAATCTGACGGCAGGCTTCCGGGTCTTCAGCGTAATCCAGCAACCTCATTCCGGCATCGTAGTTTTCAGCCAGCACATTTAAGAACGCCGCTAGAAATTCATAATCTTCCTGCCCCCAGGTGGAATTGGCGATATCCAATTGAATGCCCTGCCTATCGCTGCCTTCACGAACGGCGCAGTGTTCGTTGAGTTCGATTGCCAGTTTATTGAAAGCGGCGTGTAGTTCCTCGTCTTCCAGCAGGAAGTGCAGCACATCTGCCATCTGCTCTGCTGTTTGACCATTGGCTCCGGCATAGGTCATCGCCAGCGCCAAAGAGATGCTGTAGGGGGAATAAAAGAGGTTTCCGTCTGCTATCGAAGCAAGTTGCTTATATAAATCGAAGGCGAATTCGTTATTGCCTTCGACAAGGGTTTGCAGTGTGGAATCGCTGACATCGGGGGAGGGGTCATAATTAACCTCTGCTTTGAGATACTGCCCGTAATGTTCGGTCAGCGTCTCGACCAGGGTATTGGTTTGCGTGGTCGTCTTCGTCGTATCCTGTGTTCGAGTGGTGCTCTGTGTTTCATCAGAGCTGCAGGAAAACATACTTAATACGAGTACTGCTGCCAGCAAGCTAAAAAAGCTCTTTTTCATTGCTGCTCCTCCCCCGAGGCGATTAATATTCAATTTTCAATTATCGTATAAGATTGGTTTAATATAACACTATTTTGCCGGATTTACAACACTTCCGATAAAGAGAATAGTACCGGTTTCGATATCGCGAATCAGGTATATAAACGAATGGTCGAGTGTAACCTCGGCTTGTTCCAAAACCGCTTTTAAGTTCATGACGACAGCCGAGGCGGCCGCCGCTTCGGTTCCCGCTTCATCCACCAATACGTAAGCCTTATGGACGACATCCTCGATATACAGGTCATAAGTTCCGTCCATTCCTGAAAAGTCCGCTGCCATATCAAAGGCATTCGTCATTCCCATCGCTTCTAACGCATCCTTGACGCTGAACTGGGACTCATATTCGAATTTAGGCATCGACAGGGTAACGCTGGCGGTATGCAATCCATCTATAATTTCCTGAAGTTTTGCGGCATCCAGAGACCGCTCGAACTGTTCGAAAGTTCCATTTTCAGGGAGAATGATTACCATCGAAAGCTCATTGCCGTCGTATTTAAGTTCGACTGCCTGGTAGCCGTCGCCTGTATTATAATTAAAATCTTCTGTCTGGTGCATCATGGAAACGGTAACTTCACTGCCGTCTGCCAGATAAAAAGTGCCGTCCGCAGTGTTGTCTTCATCGAAGGGGCATTCCCAAGCGGCATTGAAATAGATAGCGTTGGTAAGAACCAGGCGGGTCACCTCGGAGATAATTCCCTCCTTAATCAGGTCTTCGATCTTTCCCTCGGTCTGCTGGCTGACCCATTCATTGATGGTCTGACGGCAGGCCTCCGGATCATTCACAAAGTCCAGCAGTCTCAAACCGGCATCGTAATTAACTGCCAGTGTATCCAGGTATTCGGAAAGGAAGGCGTATTCCACCTGTCCCCAGATGGCATTGGCGATGTTGAGCTTGAAACCCTCTTCGTCTTCGCTCTTATTGCCTTCACCGCGGCCGGCAAGTTCAATCGCCAGTTTATTAAAAGCAGCGTGCAAATCCGCATCTTCGAGGATAAAGTTCAAGGTATCAGCCATCTGTTCTTTTGTCGTGCCTTCGGCTCCGGCGTAGGTCATCGCCAGCGCTACGGAGAGGCTGTAGGGCGAGAAGAACAGGTTGCCGTCATCACCGGCGCTTAACTGCCGGTAGAGTTCGAGAGCGAATTCGCTGTTGCCGGCAACGAACGTATCGAGCGCCGTATCGCTTATATCCGGCGAGTTATCATAATCCTTGTCCGATTTGGCTTCCTGTCCGTATGCCTGAGTTTGAGAACAGGAGGCTGTGCTCAATACCAGTATCGCGGCAAGGACGCTGAAAATAATCTTTTTCATATTTATACCTCCGCATTATGAACTATGTATTTAAACCGCCGGATTTATAACCCTGCCGATAAACAGGGTGGTGCCGGTCTGGATATCCCTGATTAAAAAGATGAACGAAT
>CAZGVH010000050.1:0-7006 GCA_964528955.1 uncultured Dehalococcoidales bacterium
ATGGAGAGACATCATGCCAACGGCAATATCGGTAAGGGACTGATTAAAGGGTTGGGATTGAAAAAAGGCGCTATAGCAACATCCATAAGTCACGATTCCCATAATATTATCACTGCCGGAACCAACGATGAGGATATTTATGTCGCCATTAAGGAGATAGAAAAAATGCAGGGCGGGTTAGCGGTAGTTGCCGACGGCAAGGTGCTGGGCAGCCTGCAGTTATCTATCGGTGGCTTGATGTCGGTGGAACCGCTGGAAACAGTGTCGGATAAGTTGCAGAACCTGAAGAGAATGGCCTCCCAACTGGGAGCCAAACTGCCCGATTCCTTTGCCACGCTCTCTTTTATGGCATTGCCTGTAATTCCCGAACTCAGGTTAACTGATTTGGGATTGGTAGACGTTACTCAATTCAAGATAGTGGATTAAGCCATAGTGCACATATGTCCCGATGTTTAGTCAATTGGATTAATAACTCTATTATAACAGTTCAATAGATGAAAGCACACGATTATTGCATCAGGCGCTTTTTTATTTTCTGGTATTTGTAAGAAAATAAGATATAATGGTAATATACTTTTACTAATATTGATAATGCGGGGCTATTGATGAATAGAAATAAGTGGTTTGTTATTTTCATACTTATAGCCGTTGTTGCAGCAGGCGTCATAGCTTCTGCCTATATAGATATATTACTATTATCCAAATTACCCTGGCTGTTAATAGTAGCTGCTGTAACAGGCATTATACTGGGCATATTAAGCGTAAGATTCAAGAGCAGAACTGTAATTGAAAACGGTGATGTATCCAGGCACGGTATCGGCGCTTTTATCGAGCACTGGATGACGGTGCTCGGCATTTTTTTATTAATTATCTCCGGATTTCTGATAGGCTTTTTATTCTTCCCACACATTGCCGAGACGCCCAAAAGCGTATTATTCCCTTTGAACATGCACTTCACCGGATTAATCATTACGGTTTTCGGCGGTTTTTATTTTCTAACTGACCACATTTTATCTAAAAAACTCAGATTGTTAATCCCTGGCATTAAGGACATATTAAATGGCACTATAGGTAAATATATTCTGAAAAGGGAATGGAATAAGGAAGGTAAATATCTTTCCTCACAAAAATCAGCCTTCTTAGCCTATGCAATTTTGGGAGGTGTTCAGTTAATTACAGGTTCAATCAAAATTATAGGGCATTTTTTTCATATTCCAGCTTCTACTCTGGCTGTTACAACATCGATTCATGATATCTTTTCATTACTTTTTATTATCATGCTGTTCGTGCATATATTATTCGTCCTGTTATCGCCGTCGCACAGAATTTTACTTAAATCATGGTTTACCGGCAAGGTTAGCGAATCATATGTAAAAGAAAAAAATAAAGCCTGGTATGATGAAATTACCAAGGGATAAAAATAAATGTCATCGGGTATATATCTCAGGGGATTCAGATGAGAATTAAAAAGTTGTTACTGTCATTGATTGTGATTCTGCTGACGATAGCATCGTTATGCGTCAGCTGCAACGGCAACGGTGAAGCTACGGATGATGCTGAGGCATCGAACTTTTTCATAGATTTAGGTTATGAAAACTGCCTGATATGTCACGGCAGCTATGATAGTAATCCCGTTAAGAATCTCACCGATCACTGCCTGCACTATGATCCGGACGCATATTTAAAAATAACAGATATAAATTACTCCCCGACTCTTGCCGACTGCCTGAGCTGCCATACATCACACGTACCGGAGAGACCAAAAACCACTTATGATTGCGGCAAGTGTCACTACGGGTAAGAATTGTCTTGAATAAAAACGAAAAGTGCCCGGCTTTTTACACCAGGCACTAATTTATTATGCTGTAATGCTTTTCCTATAATATCAACAAAATTATTTCAAATCACCTTTTATGTCTACGGTAATCACCTTATAAGGTATATTTTTACCGGCATTCTGCATTGCCTGATGCAGCATATTAACCAGCCCCGAACAACAGGGTACTTCCATTTTAATAACAGTGATACTTTTTATACTATTATGGATTATAATATCGGTCAATTTGTTAAGGTGCGCTTGGAAATCATCCAGTTTGGGGCAGGCTACCAGGACAACTTTATCTTTTAAATAACGGGCATGAAAATCAGCCATGGCAAACGGCACACAGTCACCTACTAATAGTACATCGGCATTATTTAAAAAGGCTGCCGTCGGAGGTAACAGCCTGAGCTGTACCGGCCAGTGACCGAGCATAGAAAACTGATTGCCGCACACCGTTGAAATCTGCTTTTCATGCTCTTTTTTATCAAATTTTGATACTATGGCAGACGGACATCCGTGAAACAACTTGTCTTTGGCGTCTTTTTTCTTTTCGACATGCAGTTTGGCAGCTTCTTCATCGAACTCCTCGGCAATCCTCTCCTCTATAGAGATAGCGCTCTGAGGACACTCACCGAGACAGGCGCCGAGCCCATCGCAATAGACTTCGCTGACAAGCTTTGCCTTTCCACTGATAATTTGAAGAGCACCTTCGGCGCAGGCAGGTACGCAAACACCGCAGCCGTTACATTTTTCCTCATCGATTTTGATGATTTTCCTTGAGTTTTTAGAAGCCATGAATATTCTCCTGATGGTTTTAAAGATACCTGTCAAATTTTCTGCACGAAATTAATTATACAATATTTAAGAACGAAAAGTGCCCGGCTTTTACACCAGGCACTTTATACAGCTTATTATCTGCGGCAAACGAATTGCCGTACAATACAAATTATTAAAATGAGAAGTTTTAGTTGACTATTAACCTGCCGTATTTATCGGTAAATTTACCCATCAATATCATAATGAAATCGACTAAAGCCCATAAACCGACAGCCATTACGATAAAATAACCTACTACAAAGATACTGGTTATCCAGCCGATAACCGTCAGTACCGCCATAGCAACACCGGTGCCGACCTTGCCGGTATAAAAACGATGCACACCAACCGTCCCCAGGAAGAAGGCCAGCAACGCTGCCGTCATCTTTTGCTTATCGGAAACGCCGTAACCTGCCGCGCCGTATTGCTGCTGCGGATAAGGCTGATTCGGATATTGCTGGGGTGGATAGGGTTGCTGCGGATACTGCTGCTGCGGATAAGGTTGTTGTGGATACTGCGGAGCCTGATACTGAGGCGCAGGAGCGGGTGGTACTTGATGCTGTGGCGCATGATACTGGGCTGCTTTATCTTTTTTTAAAACAACACCACAGTTTACGCACATATCGGGGTCGCCTATCAGTTGATTCCCACAATTGCTACAAAATGCCATATTCTCCTCCAAGATAAATTTATATGAACATCATTTACTAATGCACATTTACCGTGTTTTCAACAGTATAATAAAATTACCTGCCACGAAATTCTACTTATAACATTATACACAACAAGGATGTAATTTTATATATATTTTTAGGTAAACATTTTAATATTTTTAACAGGATAATACTGCCGATATCAGTTGAAACGTATTGCTAAATTAAAACGCTTTGGTTTTCATCTACAGACCGCGAATCTTGATAGCGCAGATACGAAGAAGCTATAATTCAAAAATGGAATTTACCGATAATAAACTCAAACTTGAACCAACCGCCGCCCTTGTAATGAAATGGGCTCTGCCGCTTTATCAAAAGAGCCCTGCTCTTGAATTCGTTAACAGACTGGACTTATCGTCCGGTACAGCATTATACGAGAAGTGCCGCTCCGTTTGCGACTGGTATGGCGAAATTATTCTCAACCGTAAATATTTTATCAAGCATCTGATCGAACAAAGATTGACAGAGGATAAGCGAGAATATCAGCTTATTATACTTGCCGCCGGGAAATCACCCCTGGGAATTGAAATAATGTCGGAATACGCCGGTAAAATCCATTGCATCTTCGAGATCGATATTTCCGGGATGGACGACAAACAGTGCCTGTACAACAATGTATTTCCCGAATATGCGCATAAAATGAAATGCCTGAAATCGGATATATCCTGCGGCGATATTATTTCGATTCTGAATAGCGGCAGTAACTGCTACGATGAGGATATTCCCGCAATAATCATTATAGAGGGTGTAAGCTACTACCTGAAAGAAAAAGATTTGAAAGGGATAATCAGTGGTTTCCGCCACCAGGCCGAGGCTTATTTTATTATAGAATACCTGGTTCCCATTAATTGTGTTTGTGAATCGAGAAGATATATCCCGCAGCAGGTCTTCGGTATTATTCACGATGACTGCGAACTCGAGGGTATTACTACATATACAAAAGAAGGGCTGCAAACCTGTTTCGAGGAATACGAGGGGAAGCTGCTCAACGGTTATACAATGGCTAATATGGAGTTTAACAGAATAGGAGTTAATACATATTTCAAAGACAGCGCGGACGGCTGGATAGAATGCGTCACCGGTATTACAGGCCGCTCTATCGAATAATCACTAAATATAATAAAGACTGTTACTTATAGTATTTATTCTCTTTTCATATTGACGAACTGCAACGGGACGTCATAATCCTGTTCTCGCAAAAGCTGCATGATTTCCTGAAGATCATCGATCTTTTTCCCGATGATTCTTACCTGTTCATCCTGAATTACGGGTTGCACCTTGGGATTCATCCCCTTGATAAGTTTGACTATTTTCTTGCAGGTTTCCATCGGAATCCCTTCGTTTACCTGGATATCGATTTTTACGGTTCCGTGCGAGGTGGGTTCCATCTTTTTCGGAGCAAGGCTCTTCGGCTCAACCTTCAAACGGACGCATTGTCCCTTCAAAAGTTCGATAACCGCTTTCATTTTCATCTCGTCGCCGGTCACGATATGTATTAAATTGTCTTTTT
Organism: uncultured Dehalococcoidales bacterium; assembly: GCA_964528955.1. Classification (GTDB taxonomy): domain Bacteria; phylum Chloroflexota; class Dehalococcoidia; order Dehalococcoidales; family UBA5627; genus UBA5627. The sequence continues at coordinate 4,862 of CAZGVH010000050.1, forward strand.
TATTAAGTGCAATTTCTGTTTTAACGTTCTTAAAATCGAAGCGGTTAGATACTTCACGCAGAACATTATTGACGGCATTGTCCAGTGCCTGCATATCCACTTTATTTACCACATCTACCGAAGGCATATTCTTTCTCCCTGCTAAAACAAACTATAAAACCCCGGCAAATATCCGGGGTTTTATACAATACTATAAATTTATTTTTATCCCAACAACTTAAAAATCGAGAACTATTCGCTCTTTGCTTCGGTTTCCGATTTAGGAGCTTCGGAAACTTTTTCTAAAGTTACGCGCACCATATCACCACGCTTTAAATCTTCGGGGGATTTAAAAGAAACTTCATTACTTTTAGCAGTCCAGACAACTCTCAATAATACCCTCAGATCCTCTGTCGTAGGAATATCAGTCGTCATATACGCATCAGCCTGTCCTATTTTTACCGGGTCCATATCTTAATGCCTCCTGTTATCAGCTTATTTATTTATTACTATATGGTCTTTTGTACCGTCAACGGCTTAAACAGATTTGTCTTTCTTTTCTTCTTCAGACGCCTCTTCTGTTGCTGCTTCTTCAGCACATTCGCATGAACATGCACACTCGCATTCGGCGATCGGTTCGGTTTTCTCCTCGGCTTCAACAGCGCTTGCCGGTTCAGCTACAGCTTCCGGGCTCGCTTCGGCCTCTGCTGTCGTTTCTTCAACCGGTTCTTCTACTGGATCAGGAACAATAACTACCTTTTCGATAGTTACCTTGATTCCATCGCCGACTTTTAATTCTTCAGACGGTTTAAATGCCATTTTATTAGTGGTTTCAGCTCCCCAACCCCATCTTAATAAAATCTTTAAATCTTCTGTAGTTTTCACATCGCCCGTCATTTCCAACTGTACTTCAGCGAGCTTCACGATTGATTCCATGTAACGACCTCCCTTGGATTTATATTATTAGCAATGTATTAATTAGATTGCTAATCCATATTTTATAAAGTGTGCAATATTTTGTCAATACCTCTTTAAACTAAGGCATTCAATACTATCGGCATGTTAAATAAATATAAGTACTAAGTTGGTTTAATAACCGTTATTTTTTGGTTGAAAAATGGAACGGGAGATATAACGGGCAAAAACCGCTGAGTGCCGTTCCTACCAAAATTCCGCCTACAACTATTACAACAATCTGCCATGCTCCGTCCATTACAAACAACGCCACCAGTATTGCGGCTACACCGATAATACCACGAATAATCCTGTCGGTTTTTCCCATGTTCATTTCACGCCTCCTGAAATATATTTTATGAGAAATTACAGTAAAACAAGGTTACATGCCGGAATCAGGTAACCTACGCGATATTTCGACATCGTTTATATCGGCAACTTTTTCCATATCCTGCCCGCAGCAGCATAATGTGCCTCCGCCGGCAATCACTACGCTTACTTCATTACCGCATACGGCACACCTGTATATTTCACCGGTATTTTTTACACTCACGGCAACCTCCATGCAGAAAACGGAGTATTTAGCTATATATTAGTGCAGGTTAAATATAATTGCAACAAAAGAATCCGCATAGCGCGTTTTTAATGCCCATATCCTTAATAATTTGCCATATTTGTAGGTCGGGCAGAATTAAGATATAATGTAGTTAATAGTTTAAGTTTAGGTTAATAAATCTTCTTGGAATCCCCGCAATTGTAATAAGCATTGTATGGCCCGAACTCCAACTAATTATTATAAGAGAGGAGGTCATACGATGACTGTCAAAGACAAGGTACTCCAGTGTCATGACTGTGGAACAGAGTTTACTTTTACCGTACAGGAGCAGGAGCAATTTCTGTCCGTAGGTTTTACCAATTCACCGAAACGCTGCGTTCCATGCCGGCAGAAAAGAAAAGAAAGGCAAACCGGCAGAAGTCAAAACAATGTAAGAAATACCGCTAATAACAAAAAGGAGTTGTTTTCTGCGGTTTGTATCGAATGCAAAAAGGAAACTCAGGTACCATTCAAACCGATATCAAGTAAACCAGTATATTGCGGAATGTGCTATTACAAAATCAGGGAAAACAGGTAATTCAGGACAAATTTTAATAAAACAAGGAGAATAAAATGAAATTATACGTAGGTAATTTATCATACGATTTAAAAGAAGA
>CAZGVH010000051.1:0-7003 GCA_964528955.1 uncultured Dehalococcoidales bacterium
AGGAGAATAAAATGAAATTATACGTAGGTAATTTATCATACGATTTAAAAGAAGAAGATTTAAAACAGCAGTTTTCAGAATACGGCACTGTTGAATCGGTAACCATAATAACGGACAGGGACAGCGGACGCCCCAAGGGTTTTGCCTTTGTAGAAATGCCGACAAAATCGGAAGCCGAGGCTGCCATTGCCGGTTTAAACGGGAAAATGCTGGACGATAGAACAATCGTGGTTAACGAAGCCCGCCCGAAAACAGATAACAGAAGCGGCGGTTTCGGCGGAAATCGCAGCGGAGGCTACGGCGGCAATCGCGGCGGTGGTTATGGTGGCAATCGCGGCGGTGGATACAGTGGTGGCAGTCGAGGCGGAAGATACTAATCTGCCGTTTAACGGATTCCAACATATTACCGGACAACATGTCGATAACAGATATCAAGATGAACTCCTTCCCATTATTTTCAGGGAAGGAGTCTGTTTACTATCGGATGCAACTCAAGTACAACCTTATTGCATCTGCTATATATTTTAAGGAGTTTTAATGAATTTTAACGATTTTAATTTGCATCCCAGCATAATGAGCGGTGTCAATGCACTTGGATATACAGAACCCACACCGATACAATCTAAAGCTATTCCGGTTATAATGCAGGGAAGCGATATTGTGGGATTGGCGCAAACAGGTACCGGAAAGACGGCTGCCTTTGTTTTGCCCATACTGCAAAAATTAATGCAGGGAAAAAGAGGCCATGTCAGGGCGCTGGTAATGTCCCCTACCCGCGAACTTGCCGAGCAAACCTGCAGCGCAATAAACAAGCTGGGGAAAAACACGGGTATCAGGGGCATAGCTGTTTATGGCGGTGTAAACATCTCGCAGCAGGTAATCAACTTGCGAAACAAAGCCGAGATTGTCGTTGCCTGTCCAGGACGTCTATTAGACCACATCTGGCGGGGCAGCGTCGATTTGACCCATATCGAAATACTGGTAATCGACGAAGCTGACAGGATGCTGGATATGGGATTTCTACCGAATATAAAAAGCATCCTGGACTGTATTATGCAAAAACACCAGACCCTTCTCTTCTCGGCAACCATGCCGAAAGAAATCCGCCGTTTGACGGAAGAAATACTCACCGAGCCGAAATATATACAAATCGGTGAAAGCGCACCGGCTGAAACGGTATCGCATGCCTTATACCCGGTCAGACAACACCTCAAGACGGCTCTACTTATGGAAATACTCTATGGTATTCAAAAGGAATCCGTAATAGTCTTTACACGCACCAAACACCGCGCTGAAAAAGTGGCGGACGAACTCATAAAAGCCGGTTTTAAAGCTGCCTCCCTGCACGGAAATTTATCCCAGTTCAGACGGCAGTCGGCCTTAGACGGCCTGCGCAGGGGCTCTGTTAAAGTGCTGGTGGCTACGGATATCGCTTCCCGCGGTATCGATATTTTAAGCATAACGCATGTTATAAACTACGATATCCCGGAATGTGCCGACGACTATACTCACCGTATCGGCAGAACCGGGCGTATCAATAACAACGGCGATGCCTGGACTCTGGTAACCGCCGCCGACAACGGTATGATACGCGATATCGAAAAGGTGTTGAAGTCACCAATCGAAAGAAAAACGATACAGGGATTCGATTATAATGTTCCTCCGGCAACAGATGATAAAACACGCATGCATCAAAGAGCGAACGGGAGACAGAACAATTCTCCGCGTCAAACGATAGGTATGGATTTTCGCAATAAGAGGTTTAACAACAGGAAACCGGCAACCGCAAAAGCGGGGTAATCGTACTGTATTTATTTAGATTTTTTATATATAATCGTATATTGATAGATAAAATTATTTAAACACCCGATGGAGGCATATTTAATAAAACCGTATGACATACCGTAACGATATCAGAAATGTGGCGATTATTGCTCATGTAGACCATGGCAAAACCACACTTGTAGACGCTTTATTGAAGCAGAGTAAAATCTTCCGTGAAAACCAGCATGTCGCCGAATGCGTAATGGACAGCAACACCCTCGAACGCGAAAAAGGCATTACCATTATGGCCAAAAACACCGCTATTACATACAAAGGGGTCAAGATTAACATCATCGATACCCCGGGACACGCCGATTTCAGCGGTGAAGTGGAAAGAGTAATCAGCATGGCGGACGGCTGTCTGCTGCTGGTTGATTCGGTAGAAGGCCCTATGCCGCAGACGAAATTCGTATTGCAGCAGGCGATGCTGAAAGGGCTTAAACCGATTTTGATTATCAATAAAATCGATAAAAAAGAGGCCCGTATACAGGAGGTCATACACCTGACACAGGACCTTTTCCTGGAACTGGCTACCAGCCCGGAACAGCTCGATTTCCCGATACTCTATGCCAGTGGCAGAAACGGCATTGCCATTACCGAATTGGGACAGGAAGGTAAAAATATTTTCCCGATCTTGGATTGCATTCTGGAGAAAGTACCGCCGCCCCAGATCGCCGAAGGAACGTTCCAGATGCTGGTAACCAATTTGGATTACAACAGTCATAAGGGCAAAATATCCATCGGGAGAATCTGGCGCGGTAAAATATCACCGAAAGATTATGTAGTATGCCTGAATGCGGATGGCGATTGCAACCAGTACCAGGTTGATGAAGTATTTACATATATGGGGTTGAACCGTTTGAATGTAGATGAAGCAGAAGCCGGAGATATCGTTGCTATCACCGGCGTCGAGAAAGTCAGCATCGGCGATACTATCGCCGACCCGGAAAACCCGCAGACATTGCCCAGAATCGAAATCGGCGAGCCGACCATCGAGATGACTTTCGGCGTAAATACCTCTCCGTTTGCCGGACGTGAAGGACAATACTGTACTACCCGCCAGTTAAGAGACCGGTTATACCGCGAACTGGAGAAAAACCTCAGTTTAAGGGTACAGGATACCGATAGCCCGGATACATTCATAGTAAAAGGTAGAGGCGAACTGCACCTGTCCATTTTAATAGAAACCATGAGACGCGAAGGATACGAATTCGAGATATCCAAACCGGAAGCAATTACCAAGATGGTCGACGGTAAACTGATGGAACCGGTCGAATCACTGATAATAAATACTACGGAAGGATATGTCGGCGTTCTGACCGAAATGCTCAGCAAACGCCAGGCGGTACTTTCCGACATGTACAATGACGGCAAAGGAAATGTGCGTCTCGAATTTAAAATACCCACCAAAGGTTTAATAGGTTTCCGCGGGCAATTTCTTACCGCCACGCGCGGTGACGGTGTTATGAATACCATCTTCTTGGGGTATGAACCGTGGAAAGGAGCTATTACGTCTTCCCGCAGCGGCGTACTGGTAGCCTCCGAAGCCGGAACAGCTCTTTCATACGGTATTGCCGGCGCACAGGAACGCGGCGAGACTTTTATCGAACCGAATACTATGGTATATGAGGGGATGATCGTCGGCATGCACCAGCGCATGCAGGATATACCCATTAATATCTGCAAGGAAAAGAAAAAGACCAATATCAGGTCGTCCACATCGGATATCGCCGTAAAGCTGACTCCCGCCATCAAATTCAGCCTTGAACAGTCGATAGATTTTATCAATGACGACGAACTGGTTGAAGTAACACCCGAAAACATCAGGTTGCGCAAGAAACTGTTAACCTATCATGATAGATTGCGTGATATTTCCAGCCGCCGTAAAGAGGACTAGCGGCATATCATCGGCTTTTATCTGACGGAGTTATAAATATGTCGGATGTTGCGGCGCTGTATATACATATACCATTTTGCAAACGTAAATGTAAATACTGTTCGTTTATTTCCTTCGATTCACGGATAAACGACACCCCCGTCTATATCGACGCATTAAATAAAGAGCTTGAATTGCGTATGGGAGATTACCGCATCGAGTCGGTCTATGTCGGCGGCGGTACTCCCAGCCTGCTTTCTCCGGAACAGATTACAGATATTTTAACGACCGCCCGTAAGTTTTACCGCATCGATTATGATGCAGAGATTAGCCTGGAAGCTAACCCTGTTACGATCAATCTAAAATACCTTTCGGATATAAAGGCGGCCGGGATAAACCGCATCAGCATCGGCATCCAGAGCTTTAACAACAATGAGCTTTCCATGCTGGGACGCATTCATTCTTCAGAAGATGCCCTAAATTCAATAAAAGACGCCCGATCAAGCGGGTTCCGTAATCTGAATATCGACCTGATTTACGGGCTTCCCGGGCAGACTGTCGGCGACTGGAAAGACAATCTTTTAAAAGCGATAGAACTCGACCCCGAGCACATTTCACTTTATGCCCTGACTCTGGAACCGGAGGAAGTGTTATTTAAAGAGATAGAAGCAGGAAAACTGCCCGAGATTTGCGCCGACACGGCGGCAAGCCAGTATGAACTGGCGGAAGAATTGCTGCAAAAGCACGGATATGTTCACTACGAAATCTCGAACTGGGCAAAACCGGGAAGAGAGTGCCGCCATAACCTGGTTTACTGGCAGGGTGGAGAGTATCTTGGGGCCGGAGTTGCCGCACATTCCTATTTGGGAAAAAGACGCAGTGCAAATACAGGCGATATGGATAAGTATATTGATGCCCTTGCACAAAACATATTACCTCCTCAAGATGTCGATGAAATCATAGATCCCGAACTTGAGATAGCTGAATCGATTATCCTCGGATTGAGGTTATGCAATGGCATAAACCTGAATGACTTTGAAAAACGCTGCGGTATCGATATAATTAAAGGCTACAAGCATCGAATAGATGAGTTATCATGTTATGGACTTATAGAATATGATAACGTAAATATAAAGCTTACTCCGCGCGGCAGGCTGCTGGGTAATGAGGTATTCTGGAGATTCCTGCCGGATAAGGTATAATATTATAATCGATTTAATCAGGAGAATTTTCCCGTTAAATGAAACAGCTTAAAACAAGAAATTTCTGTATTATCGCCCATATCGACCACGGTAAATCGACGCTGGCAGACCGCCTCATCGAGCTTACCGGAGCCATGAAGAGCGATAAAATCATCGAACAGGTAATGGACAGCATGGAGCTCGAACGCGAGCGCGGCATTACAATTAAAGCTAAAGCCATAAGGCTGGCATACACAGCTAAAGACGGCATAACCTATGAGTTGAACCTGATAGATACGCCGGGACATGTCGATTTTTCATATGAGGTATCGCGGACGCTGGCAGCTTGCGAAGGCGCCATTCTGGTTATTGACGCCACCCAGGGCATACAGGCGCAGACAATCTCAAATGTCTATTTCGCTATGGACCATAACCTTGAAATCATTCCGGTCATCAATAAAATCGATTTACCCAGCAGCGAACCGGAAAGGGTGCTGGAAGAAATCGAAAGCGTGCTGGGATATAAGATGGAAGAAGTCCTGCATATCAGCGCTAAAACCGGACAGGGAGTACCCGAACTGCTCGAAGCCATCGTAAAAAAAATACCGCCACCCAAGGGAGACCTGAATCAACCCTTAAGGGCTTTAATCTTCGATTCCCATTACGATTCATATATGGGAGTAGTAGCTTATATCAGCGTCAATGATGGCAGCATTCACAAAGGCGACAAACTGCGCCTGATGGGACAGGGAACCGAACTGGAGGTTGTCAGCATCGGTTATTTTAATCCTAAGTTCTATCCGGTCGACGAACTTGTGGCTGGAGATATCGGTTATATTGCTACCGGGTTGAAGAGTGTCGGCGAATGCCGTGTCGGTGATACGGTTACTTCGCTGGTTGACGGAGCTACAGAACCGTTAATCGGATACAAGACGGCAAAACCTGTAGTATATACGGGCATCTACACTACGCAGCCGGAAGACCATGGACAACTGCGTGAAGCTATCGAGAAACTCAGCTTAAACGATGCTTCTTTTTCATTCGAACCGGAAAACAGCCCTGTTCTCGGCAACGGCTACAGGTGCGGCTTTCTCGGTTTGCTGCATATGGATATCATCCAGGAAAGGCTGGAAAGGGAGTTCGACCTGTCGCTTATCGTAACGGTTCCCGGAGTCAAATTAAATGTAACCAAAACCGACGGAAGGCAATTTATGGTAGTCAATCCGTCCGACCTGCCGGAACCGAGCGAAGTTCTAAAAATAGAGGAACCCTGGGTCAAGATATCGGTGATTACGCCTTCGACCTTTATCGGCCCCATCATGGAACTGGTAACTCAATCGGAAGGCATATATAAGCATACCGAATATATCGGGCATTCCCATTCGCCGGATGCCTTCGGACAAAGAGTGCGCCTCGAATACGAGATACCTCTGCGTTCCATGCTGACTACCTTCTATGACCAGTTGAAGAGCCGCAGCAAGGGTTATGCCTCGCTCGACCATGAATTAATCGGCTACCGCGAAACGAAGCTGATAAAACTGGATATACTGGTAAACGGCGTTATGGTAGACGCCTTCAGCCGCGTCGTACCGCCGGATAAAGCGCATGAGATCGGCAAATCGATGGTGGATAAACTGAAAGATGTTATCCCTCCGCAGCTCTTCAAAGTTCCTTTACAGGCTTCTATTGGAAGCCGTATTGTAGCCCGTACCGATATAGCCGCAAGGCGCAAGGACGTGCTGGCAAAATGCTACGGCGGTGATATTACCAGGAAACGCAAATTGCTCGAAAAACAGAAAGAGGGCAAGAAGAAGATGCGCAGCATCGGCAAGGTAGAGGTTCCCAAGGATGCCTTTATGAGCGTCTTGAAGATGGAGCAGTAGTAAATAAATATAATATTACTATCGAAGCGTCTTTTCATTTACAAAGAGACGCTTTTTTAATTGTTATCATCCCGACTGCCATTGCGAGTTCATTCCCGAAGTTAAGGCGAAATCCCGATTCATCGGGATCGAACCATAGCGGCGAGGGAAATTAGTAGAATTATTGTTCCCCTCTAGAGACCCTTACCGATACATCGGGACTTTGACATCAGGCAGAATAACAACCCTCATCCGTCATT
>CAZGVH010000052.1:0-6984 GCA_964528955.1 uncultured Dehalococcoidales bacterium
CCGAAAGGCGCTAAACTTTGAATCGATTGATAGGTATTTCCTCCTACCTGTGAGAGTGTCATTTCGGCATCGATATCCAGTCTCGGGCGCAGGTCGAGTCCTGTTAGCTGTTCCTCTGCCATAATGTTGAGTTTTTCCTCGAGCTTGGAAAGGTTTTTAGTCGGCATGGTAAAACCGGCTGCCCTGGCATGACCGCCGAAATCGCTCATCAGGTCGTGGCATTCGTTCAGCGCTTTAATGATATTGAATTCAGGGATGCTGCGGCAACTGCCGTTACTGGATTTTTCGCCTACCTTGATAACAATCGACGGGCGATAAAATTCTTCCGAAAGCCTGCCGGCAACCAGCCCTATAATACCGGGCGGATAGTCGGGATCACTGGCAATCAAAAGCGGTGTTATCCCTTTTGCCTGTACCTGCTCTTTTGCTTTTGCCAGCGAACGGCTGGTCATTTTTTGCCGTTCGGCATTCTGTTCCTCTAACACTATCGATAAATCCTGTGCTTCTTCGGTCGATTCCGTTACCATCAATTTATAGCTGGTGAGCGCGTGTTCCAGCCTGCCGGCGGCATTTAAACGCGGAGCCAGCGCCCAGGATATTTCTTCGGCGCCGATACGGTCCGAATTTATTCCTGCCAGGGTTGAAATTTCTCTGATTCCGGGCCGGCGGTTTTTGCCGAGTACTTTTAAGCCCTGCTTTACCAGGTAGCGGTTTTCTCCCAAAAGCGGCATCATATCGGCAACAGTACCCAGAGCTACCAGATCCAGATAATTTTCTATTTGTTGTTCTTTTCCCATCCCGTTATACAAGGCTTCCAGAAATTTAAAAGCGACTCCGACCCCCGCCAGTTCATTAAACGGGTATTTCGAGTCCTCTCTCTTGGGGTCGACGACGGCAATGGCATCGGGAAGTTCGCCCAGCGGTGTATGGTGGTCTGTAATGACGATATCCAATCCGTGCCTTTTGGCCCTTTTTACCTGTGGAATACCGGTTACTCCGCAGTCTACCGTAATAACCAGCGTCATTCCTTCGTTTTTCAGGTAATCCAGCGCATCGGAGTTAAGGCCGTGCCCCTCGCGGATGCGGTGCGGGATGTAGGGTGTTACGTCTCCGCCTAGAGCTTTTAATCCCTGTACCAGGATAGCCGTTCCGGTAATACCGTCTACATCGAAATCCCCGTAAACAGCCATTTTTTCTCCGGAGAGCAACCCCCGGTAAACCCTGTTAATTGCCTGGTGTATATCAGGCAGCAGCTGCGGATTTCCGGATAAACTGCTGTCTGCTTTGGTGAACGATTCTATCTGTTCGGGATCGGTTAAACCGCGGTTGTACATCAACTGGACAAGCAGTGGAGAAAAACCGCAATTATTAACAGGATGTCCGTCAGGTACCGGCGGAAGTAGATTCCAGCGAAGATGGTTCAAATTGTTTCCTCTCTACTCTTCGCAACATCTGCATTATTGCGGCACCGGATTATGATAATACACCCGAAGAAAGGTGCTATTGCGATGCCGTTATTTCATAACATATGTTAAGAGTCGATGAATATTCTGGCTATTTATAACATAAACAGCACTTTATCTGCAAGGATATGCCTCTTTTGCTATAATCTGTATGGTATCCGGAGGTATTGATTGTATAAAGAAAAAATGGCAAAAAGGGTAGCGTTTGACACATTGGGCTGCAAGCTGAACCAGGCGGAGACGGAGGCTCTTACGGAGAAGTTCCGCAATTCCGGTTATCGCATCGTAACCTCCGATGAAAAATTCGACATCTATATTTTGAATACCTGCACGGTTACCCATATTGCCGATAGAAAGGCGCGTCATCTCCTGCGTATGGCTCACCGCCGCAATCCCGAAGCGGTATTGGTTGCCGCCGGCTGTTATGCCGAACAGGCTGCCAACGACCTTTTAGAAATCGAAGGCGTCAAGCTGGCGGTAGGCAACGATGAAAAGATGAAGTTGCCGCAAATACTGAGAGAGTCCGGATTATTAGATGTGAAGAGAAATGTTGTTACCGGTGATGATTTCTCAGTAAATCAGAGAACACGTTCTTTTATACGCATTCAGGATGGATGCAATAATTTCTGCTCGTATTGCATTGTTCCTTATGTGCGCGGCAGGGAGAAGAGCCTTTCGCCGGAACAGGTAGTTAAAGAAATCAACGAAAAAGTCTTGCATGGTTATAAGGAAGTGGTATTAACTGGGACGGAAATCGGTTCGTATAAATATGATGGGCTGATACTAGAAGAGTTGATTGACATAATATTAAAAGAAACCGTTGTCGAACGCCTTAGGATATCATCACTACAGCCTCAGGAAGTCACTCCCGGTTTAATCGCCCTGTGGGATGATAAAAGGCTATGCCCGCATTTCCACCTGTCCCTGCAGAGCGGCAGCGATTCCGTTTTGAAGAGAATGAGGCGTCTTTATACTACCTCCGACTATCTCGATGCCGTTTCCTTAATACGTTCGGCGGCAGGGGATGCGGCAATCACCACCGATATCATCGTCGGTTTCCCCGGAGAGAGCGATGACGAGTTTGCCGAAAGCTATGATTTCTGTAAAAAAACCGGTTTTGCCCGCATTCACGTCTTTTCGTATTCAAAGAGGCGCGGCACCGCGGCGAATATCATGCCGAACCAGGTATCTCCTCAGGTAAAGAAAAGACGCAGCGATTCGATGCTGGGGCTGGCAGAAGAATCGGCTTCTAAGTTTCATGACAGTTTTATCGGTAAAAAACTTGAGGTGCTCTGGGAGCAGGCGGATAACGGTATTTGGAACGGGTATAGCGGCAATTATATTAAGGTTTATGCCGAGAGCGACAGGGATTTGACGAATGTCTTAACTTCAGTACTTTTAACACGCCTTTACGGGGACGGGGTGTGGGGGGAGATAAAATAAACATTATAGTGTCATTGCGAGTCCATTCCCCCAAGGGAAGGCGAAGTAATCTCTATCGAAATATATGAACGTACTGTCGATTTATCGGTAATTTGCGGAGGAACTTAGATATGGGATCATTCACGGAATATATGAACGAATACAAGAAACAACTTGAAAAAGGTTCTATACAAAAGGCGTATAAGGGATTGATGGAATACATCATGGCTTTAAGAACTTATTTTCAAAACAAATACCCCGATTATTTCGTATCCTGCAATATTTATTACGGATACATGGATATGACTTATTTTTCCTTCTCTCCCAAATCCCTGAAAGAGCGCAATTTAAAAATAGCTGTAGTTTTTATCCATGATACTTTTAAATTCGAGGTGTGGCTGTCCGGGTATAACCGCAATGTGCAGAAACAGTACTGGAAATTGTTGAAGGATAGCGGCTGGAATAAATATCGCATCGTTCCCCAGGATAAGGGAGTCGATTCGATTTTGGAGTATACCTTAGACGATAATCCGGATTTCGGCAATACGGATAAATTAACGGAGAAGATAGAAAAAGGAACACTGAATTTTATAAAGGATGTCGAGGAGTTCTTGTCCAAACGCTGAAACGGCAGATGGAGAAAGTGATGAAAGGTTTAATTAAGAGTTTCGGTTATGCCTTCGAGGGCTTATTAACGGCAATTAAAACAGAGCGCAATATTAAAATACATCTTGTCGCTGCTGTTTTGGTAGTTATCCTTGGGCTTTTTCTCGGCCTTTCTGTAGTGCATTGGTGTCTGGTAGCCTTTGCCATCGCTTTTGTGCTGGTTTCTGAGTTGTTCAATACTTCAATAGAGAGATTGAGCAGCGAAGTTGTGGGCGGCAAGCAGAGTCAGTCCATTAAAGCCGTAAAAGACATCTCTGCCGCCGCTGTATTTATTTCTGCTTTAACCGCGCTGGTTATCGGGATTTTTGTTCTGTTCATTCCTCTGGTAGACAAGTTATGCAATCTATAATGTCATTGAATAAATAGTTCATAGACTAATTCTAGTTCAAGCTGATGAATTCAATATGATGGTTATTTACTTCTTTAACAATGCAAAGTATCAAATCTTCCATTCCTTTTTCCGTTGAGTTGTTCCCCACGTTGTTTTCTGTATCATAATTACCGAAATTTATGTCTCTCTGCGTATCATTTTTGAGATTTTGTGTCATATTTTGCTTGATAGATTGCCATTCATCGGACAGCTTATCAATTTTATCATTCAGTTGCCGTAGATAGGCTGCCTCCGCTTGCAGCATTTCGATTATTCTATTTATTTTCTCTTCATTATCCGCAGGATCTTTTTGAAAAAAATTATTCATAATAACTTCCTTTCTGCTATCGCGGCTCGCTTGTTAGCATTATGTTTTTATTCGCTTCTAAATATAAAACGATATTTATTGCTATTTGTTAGTATTGCTGTATTTAAAAAGTATTTATCTTAATGAAATAAGGTTGTATAATAGGTTTACCTCTAAATACAGTCAATATCTATCCACTAATGCCTTGTTTTTGCCTTTATCGTTATAAAATAATGAATTTAAGGAGGTTTAACGATGTCACAGCAGGTCAGAACATGGACAAAACTCGTATCCGGTGTCGAAAATGATATCGATATCGATGCCGAGAAGCTCGTCGTGCGGCACACAGATGAAAAGGAAATAGTCTTTGAGTTATGGGATTATGAGGGCAAAAGAATCGAGATGGCTATGCCGACCAAGACTGCCATGGTACTGTGCAGGGCAATTATGCTCTGTGAAGAAGGGGCACTCGATCATATAGGCATCGACCTGTAAAAAAATACTTGAGAGGTATAGAAAATGAGCTTATATGTTATTTTTCCGGCGCGCAATGAGGAAAAAACTATAGCCCAGTGTATAGAAATAGCCAGGAAAAGCAAATTTAAACCGGAAATCCTGGTAGTGGATGGGAACTCCGGTGACAACACCAAGAAGGAAGCCAAAGATGCCGGTGCCATTGTTATCCGGCAAAGCAAAAATATCTATCCTGCCAAGGGAACCGCGATGAGAGACGGCGCAAGGGAAGCCATAAAGAGAGGAGCGGAGCAAATCCTCTTCCTGGATGCCGATATTATTAACCTCACCCCTGAATGGATAGATCTGCTGGCGGAGCCTGTAATCGAAAAAGCCTGTGATATGTCACGCGGATATTACAGGAGAGCGGAGTATGACGGCGCTGTTACCAAGCTGGTAGCCAAGCCGTTATCGGGAGTCTTCTTTCCGGAAATCTCCCATTTCAACCAACCCTTAAGCGGTGAAATATGCGCTACCGCCGAACTTTTTAAGGCACTTTTAAAAAGCCGGGATTGGCCGGACGGGTGGGGAGTCGATATCTGGCTGCTGATCGAGTCGGCAATGCGTGACTTTCATATAGACGAAATATACCTGGGAACCAAAGTGCATACCTCGAGACAGGAATACCTGGTAGATGTTATCAGGCTCAGCAAGATGGCTGAACAGGTTTCATTAACTATTTTCAAGGAAGCCACAAAGTATAAACGCATCGGTAATTTAAAAGAAGTGCATTTATAGGGACGGTTTTAAGAGATAAGATTAAGGTTGAAGTCGTTGGGATAAATCCGAGATCTGACCGATATAATAACGACCTGTGGAATTACGCAAAATATAAACGAAGAAAGCCATAATAAAAAAATGGCTCCCCGACTAGGATTCGAACCTAGAACCTAGCGGTTAATCCCGATTTGTCGGGACTCTACCGTTGAGAAATTAATTTATCGATGGCAGCTTTACTCTTCAGTGCTTTTAAATGTTTCTCTTCGGCCATAGCCTCGGAACGTGTTTGAAAGGATTGGTTGTAAACGATTTCCCAAGGGCCGCGATTTTTAGTCCAAAATACCTTACCTTCATTGTGGCGTTGAAGTCTGAGGGATAAGTCTGAAGTTTGACCGATATAATAACGACCTGTGAAATTACGCAAAATATAAACAAAGAAAGCCATAATAAAAATGGCTCCCCGACTAGGATTCGAACCTAGAACCTAGCGGTTAACAGCCGCGCGCTCTACCGTTGAGCTATCGGGGAACAGTAGTAATACCCAATATTTTAATTTAAAATAAACATCCAAAACAAGCTGGAGGTTAATCCCGACTTGTCGGTGAATCAGCCCGTTTAATGGCTGCCGAGCCAGGATTCGAACCTGGGTAAAAGGATTCAAAGTCCTTCGTGCTACCGCTACACAACTCGGCAACAAAAAATCTATATTATTAAGCTACTAAAATGGTGCCGAAGGTCGGGGTCGAACCGACACGAGAGTTGCCCCTCAACAGTTTTTGAGACTGTCGCGTCTGCCTATTCCGCCACTTCGGCTGGATATAACCAGTCAATTTATAAAAGAACAAAACAATGGTGCCGAGGCCCAGGATCGAACTGGGGACACGCGGATTTTCAGTCCGCTGCTCTACCGGCTGAGCTACCTCGGCTTAATAGGGCTTAAAGGTAATGTCCTTTAATTCGCAATATTATAACATAATTATTTTTTAGTGGCTACTTGAACCCGAAAGGGTGATTTTACCCTAGCACTACGTTGTCGATTAGCCTGGTTTTTCCGAATTTGACCGCCATGGATACCAGCGCTTTTCCGGTAATCTCATCCAGTTCGTCGAGGGTGACCGGGTCGGCAACCGAAACATATTCTATTTTTGCCAGTTCCTCGGTCTTGATCAGCCTGACCATTTCTTTGCGGATGGTCTCAGCGTTTCTTTCTCCCTGATCGTATAAATCCTTTGCCAGCATCAGCGAGCGGTATAAAACGGTGGCCGCCTGCCTGTCTTCATAGCTTAAATAGACGTTGCGGCTGCTCATTGCCAGTCCGTCTTCTTCCCGGATGGTAGGGCAGGTAACGACATCGAGGTCCATATTCAGGTCTTTTACCATTTTGTTGATAACGATGGCCTGCTGGGCATCCTTCTGCCCGAAGTAGGCTTTGTCAGGTCTGACTATATTGAATAATTTATTGACTACCGTTGTCACTCCGCGGAAATGTCCCGGACGGCAATTACCTTCCAGTTTCTGCGTAA
>CAZGVH010000053.1:0-6910 GCA_964528955.1 uncultured Dehalococcoidales bacterium
TTAACGAAGTTCTTGAAAAAACCGGCCTCGATGACGCCGAGATTATCACTATTTACTATGGAGAAGATACCGAAGAAGCAGAATCCGAAGCTTGCGGCAACGAAATCAGGGAAAAGTACCCGCATCTTCAGGTCGAGGTAGTTAAGGGCGGGCAACCCCACTACAACTATATCGTATCAGTAGAATAATCGGAAAAGGAGTACCACAATAATGACAGTAAAGATTGTCACGGATACTCTATCCGATATTCCTGATGATTTAGCAGCTGAACTGGGTATTACACTGATTCCTTTAACAGTTTCATTCGGGCATGAGTCGTTTCTTGACAGGATAGAGATTACTTCTGAACAATTTTATAAAAGATTGGTTCGCGAGAGCAATCTCCCTACCACTACTCAGCCGCCTCCGGTGACCTTTGCCAACGCTTACAAGAAACTGGCGGAAGAAACCGACGAAATACTGGTCGTGACGTTATCGAGCAAACTCAGCGGCACCTATCAATCAGCGTTAAACGCTAAAAATATGGTCAACGGTGGTTGCCGTATAGAAATCATTGATTCCCAAAAGATAATCATGAGCTTTGGACTGGCGGTTATAGCGGCAGCCAAAATGGCTAATGCCGAAGCGGGTCTGGAGGAAATAATCACGGGCCTAAAAGCCAGACTGAATAATTCGCAGCTGGTAGCCTATTTCGACACCCTGAAATACCTTGCCAAGGGAGGACGTGTCGGAAAGGCACAGGGTTTGGTCGGTTCGCTGCTTTCGGTTAAACCGATATTGACAATAAAGGACGGCGAAATGGCACCACTGACACGGGTAAGGTCAAAAGCTGCCGGAATCGATTATCTATACAATGCAGTAGCAAACACCGAAAATGTGGAAAGCGTCGGCGTAGAGTATTGCACAACTCCCGAGGATGCAGAAATGCTAATCGAACGTCTAAGCTCACTGGTTCCCAGGGAGAATATTTACAAATCCATTGTATGTCCGGTAGTGGGCACGTATTCGGGACCCGGAGCAGTTGCAGTTTCTATCGTGCAAAAACCATAATAAATCAGGAGGCAAAAATGACGGTTAAAATTGTCACGGACAGCACCTCCGATCTCCCGCAGGAATTGATTCAGAAATACGGAATTACCGTTGTCCCCGCCTATGTCCAGTTTAACGGCAAAACATACCGGGACGGGGTAGATATAAGCCAGGATGAGGTCTACCAGAAAATGGTAATCGATAATACCATCATGAAAACATCCCAGCCCCCACCCGCTGATTTTATTGCTGCTTATAAGAAACTGCTTGAGGAAACTGACGAAATCGTCTCTTTACAGGTTACCAGTAAACTGAGCGGAATCTATAACTCTGCGATACAAGCAAAGGAAATGATAGGCGGCAACAAACGTATTGAAGTCATCGATTCCATGTCGACCTCGATGGGGTTGGGGTTGATGACGCTGGCTGCCGCCAGATTGGCTAAAGCCGGTGAGGATATATCTGTAATTTTGGATGAGGTAAAGTCTTCTATTCCTGCAACTCACTTATGGGGAATATTCGATACCCTGAAATACCTGTTCCTGGGCGGGCGTATCGGCAAAGCCAAAGCCCTGCTAGGCGGAATGCTGCATGTAAAACCGATGTTAACTATGGATAACGGGGAATTGCAGCCGACCGGACTGGCGCGCAGCCGTAGCAAGGGAATGGACAAACTCTTCGATAACGTTAAAAACTGCCTGAATATACAGGATATCGCCATCGTCCACAGCA
Organism: uncultured Dehalococcoidales bacterium; assembly: GCA_964528955.1. Classification (GTDB taxonomy): domain Bacteria; phylum Chloroflexota; class Dehalococcoidia; order Dehalococcoidales; family UBA5627; genus UBA5627. Next base: position 1,762 of record CAZGVH010000053.1, read on the forward strand.
CAACGCCGGATGATGCACAATCACTCAAAGACCGTATAGGCACAATATTCGATAAGAGCAATATTTATGTATCGAGACTGGGCCCCGCGCTGGGTGTTCACGGCGGACCCGGAACATTGATCGTGGCTTTAAGAGAAAAAATCGGCGACTTAAAAGAAAAAGGAGAAGAGGATAAGGTGAAAAAGATACTGTCACTGCCGTCTCTTCCTTCCATACACCTGCCCAAGATACGATTCGCCGCTTTATAGGCCGGAATAAAAAACTTCAAACTCAAAGACAGGAGCCATGCAATGGACTCTGTATCGTTACGTAAAATTCTCGAGCTGGAGCGTCAAAAAGACTTTTCCGACACCGCCGTTTTCGGCGGGCTGGATAAGTTTCTGTCCCGCTGGGCAGCCAAAACCGAAAGTTCTTTAAATAGCCCAGCAGCTTTAAAAAAATTCAGGCAGCTTCAACTGGATAAAACCGGCTACTCCCTGCTTGATAAACAGCAGCGTAAGGCTAAAATCGAAGAGATTCTCAGATACATCGAAGAACTGGAGAATCCAATCGTAAAAAAAACTGTAAAAGCAGTTAAATCAACAGATGTTCCTGCCGCCAAACCCCGAAAAAAGACCACCGTAAAAACAGCGCAAGGCACCAGCCTCGAAGCTTCGATAACCACTATAAAGGGTGTTAGCACAACCGTTGCCGCCAAATTCAACAAACTGGGCGCTGCTACGATAAGAGATTTATTATATTACTTCCCGAACCGTCACCTCGATTACAGCCAGCGCAAAACCATTTCGGAGCTTAAAGAAGGAATCGAAGAAACGATTATCGCCAACGTCTGGCAGGTACGCGAAGTCAGGCTCGGCAACCGCCGCAGTACCGAAGCTATCGTAGGAGACGAAACCGGCAACGTCAGGGTGGTATGGTTTAATAATCCGTATATCGTAAAACAACTATCCACCAATCAGCAGATTGTTTTAAGCGGGCGTTTAAGCATATTCAAAGACCAGCCGGTATTCGAATCGCCGGAATGGGAAATCCTGGAAGATAAAGAACTGGTACATACCGGAAGGTTGGTTCCGCTTTATCCCTTGACTAAAGGACTCTATCCGCGCACCGTCAGGAAGATGATGAAGCAAGTTATCGACCGCTGGTCATCTGAAATGGATGAATTCCTGCCGGAACAAACGAGAAAACGCTGTCAACTTCTGGATTTACCGCAGGCTATCGCCCAGGCGCATTTCCCGGACAGCATCGATTTAAAAGACAGAGCCAGGGTCAGGCTGGCATTCGACGAACTGTTCCTGCTGCAACTGGGAGTGCTTAAAAGAAAGCGCTACTGGCAGGTAAGCCAGCCTGCCAATCCTTTTAAAATAGATATGTCCATGCTAGACGAATGGATGAAAACCCTACCGTTCGAATTTACCGCCGCTCAAAAAAGAGTAACTTCGGAAATACTTGAAGATCTCAAGAAAGCTGACCCGATGTCGCGGCTTTTACAGGGAGAGGTGGGCAGCGGCAAAACCGTAGTGGCTATGGCGGCATTACTGGCAGCAGTCGATAACGATTTCCAGGGAGCCTTTATGGCCCCTACCGAAATACTTGCCGAGCAGCACTTTTCAAGTATATGCGGCTTATTGTCAGCAAGCGGGCGAACCGTTATGCAGGATGACTATATGCATACTTATAGCGGCGTTTTAAAGAAACCGGTTACCGTCGCCCTTCTGATTGGAGACATTAAAGGAAAAAGAAAAAAGGAATTGCAGGAAGCGATTGCTTCCGGAAACGTCGATATAATTATCGGGACGCATGCCCTGATTCAAAAGGATGTCTCATTTGAAAAACTGGGGCTGGTGATCGTAGACGAACAGCACCGCTTCGGCGTGGCGCAGCGCTCCACATTGCGTCAGAAAGGCTTCAGCCCGCATATGCTGGTAATGACGGCAACTCCTATTCCAAGAACGCTGGCGTTGACCCTGTACGGAGACCTCGACCTTTCTGTCATAGACCAGTTGCCTCCGGGCAGGCAAACCATTAAAACCAAATGGTTGACACCGCAGCAGCGGGAAAAAGCCTATGATTTTATCCGCAAACAGATTGCCGAAGGCAGACAGGCATTCATTATATGCCCGCTTATCGAAGAATCCGAAGCCGTACAGGCGCGCGCCGCCATCGGCGAATTCGAATATCTTTCGGCTGAGATTTTCCCTTCATTAAAGCTGGGGTTGTTGCACGGGCGCATGAACTCCACCGACAAGGAAGATGTTATGTCGCGTTTCCGCAGTGGGGAACTGGATATACTGGTCTCGACGCCGGTGGTAGAGGTAGGAGTAGATATTCCAAATGCCACGGTAATGCTGATTGAAAGCGCTGACCGTTTCGGGCTTTCGCAATTGCACCAGTTCCGGGGTAGAGTAGGCAGAGGGAAAGAACAGAGCTACTGTATGCTGCTGGCGGAGAATCCCTCGGAAATCGCCAGGAACCGGCTGGAAATAATTGAGGGTGTGCAGGACGGTTTTCAACTGGCGGAGGAAGACCTGAAACTCAGGGGCCCCGGCGAATTCTTCGGCACCCGCCAAAGCGGCATCCCCGACCTCAGGATGGCACGGATTTCCGATACGGCGCTTCTCGAAATGGCACGCCGCGAGGCAACGGCGCTCTTTGATAAAGACCCGGCGCTGGAGAAACCCGAACATCAATTACTGTCCCAGGAAATTTCACGTGTCTGGATTAAAAAAGACATCGCTGGATAAAGCTGACATTTAAAGAACTGTCATTGCGAGACCCGATGTAATCGGAGCGCGGCAATCTCTACCGAATAGCCTTATTGTTATTTTCCAGATATGTTGTTCAATAATTTTTTGTCATGCTGAGCTTCTGAAGGACGAATTTTTTATTCAGCCTTCCCATTGGGGAAGGTGACATTTACGAAGTAAATGACGGATGAAGGCTGATTTTCTCCTGTTGCCGCAGATATCTTTGTGCCATCTCTCCCTACCCCCCGGATTCTTCAGTCCCGACACGTCGGGACTTCCAGAATGATAATTATGTCTTAACCCCGTAGGGGCAGGCGATGCCCGTCCGCCAAATACGAAAGCATAAATACGAACGGCCATTGGTCATCCCCAGGTTTTTTTATTTGTCATGCTGAGCTTAGCGAAGCATCTAAATGCAAGTCGATATTCGCCTCCGCTATTGTTTCGATCCCGACTGGTCGGAAATGTAGAATATTATTATAACCTGTAATAATTTGTTTTTAATCCACAAAGTATTTAATATATAGATAAGTAATATAAATAAAGGAGGCATTTAATGTTATCACAGATACCCATCAACCTGGAGAAAGTAGCCAAGAAGGATATCGACAAGGAAATACTTAGAGCAGCCGTAATAGCCGAACTGGATGCCATCAACCTTTATGAGCAGATGGCAGGGCTTGCGGAAAGTGCCAACCTTAAAAAGCTCTTACTGGAAATTGCCAAAGAAGAGAAAACCCATGTAGGGGAATTCCAGACCCTCCTGTTGAGGGAAGACAAAGAACTGGTAAAAGAAATCGCTAACGGGAAAAAAGAAGTCGAAGAATTATTCGGAAAATAATCCTTCTGAAATATATATCTATATCATCTAAGTATTTTTTAAATATTGATTATTTATATAATGGTGCGTTGTGTTATAATGCACCATTATATAGCTTTAAACGGGGGATATCTTGAGCGAAATTTTAGCTGTAAAACAAAAGATTATCGAGTCGCTTAAACAGGCGGCGATGGAAGCACAACAATCCGGTAAATTACCCGGTGTACCATTGCCTGATATATCCATCGAACGCCCGCAAAAAGCGGAGCATGGAGATTACGCTGCCAGCCTGCCTTTAAAACTTGCCCGCGCTACCGGCTTAAATCCGCTCAATATCGCCAAAATTATTGCTTCTTTCATATCTAAAAGCGAAGAAATCGCCGATATAAGCGTTGCTCCGCCCGGTTTTATTAACTTTACGCTGTCATCAGATTGGCTGACAAAGCAGATAGACTGCATTCTCAAAGAGGAAAAGGCTTACGGCGACATAGAAAATGGAAACGGTAAGCAGATACAAATAGAATTCGTCAGCGCCAATCCAACCGGCCCCCTGCACGTCGGACACGGCAGAGGCGCGGTTCTGGGCAGCACACTGGCAAATGTACTGAATGCCGCCGGATTCAAGGTACAGAAAGAATATTACATCAACGACGCCGGCAACCAGATTACCTCTTTTTACCGTTCATTATATACCCGTTACCGGCAATCGCTTGGCATTGAAACTGAAATGCCGGCGGAGGGCTATTTCGGGGCTTATGTAACCGACCTTGCCAAAGAAATAATCGGCGAACATGGCGATGAATTTCTGAAAATGGCACCGGATGAAGCCGAAATCAAACTCGGTAAACTCGGTTTGAAAAAAATACAGGTACAAATAAAAGATTCTCTCGAAGCTTTAAGGGTTTGCTATGATAACTGGTTCAGTGAAAGCACCCTCTATGAAAACGGACAGTTCGATAAAGTAATGTCGATGTTGAAGCAAAGCGGATATATCGCCGATAAAGAATCGGCGACCTGGTTCGTATCCACCGCTCTCGGCGAGGATAAAGACAACGTTATCATTCGCAGCGACGGTACAGCCACCTATTTCGGCTCCGATATTGCATACCACTATAACAAGTTCGTCGAGCGCAAATTCGATAAGGTCATCGATATCTGGGGCGCCGATCACCAGGGGCATGTTTCACGTATGGAAGCCGTCGTCGGTGCGCTGGGAATCGACCCGAAACGTTTAAAGGTCATCATTTCACAGATGATTACCTTGAAGCGCGGCGGAGAACTGGTTAAACTGTCGAAGCGCAGCGGAGACATGATATCGCTTACCGAAGTAACCGATGAAGTCGGCGTCGATGCCTGCCGCTTCTTTTTCCTGTGCCGCTCTGCCGACAGCCAGATGGACTTTGACCTGGAACTGGCGAAGAAAGAATCGCAGGATAATCCCGTATATTACGTTCAGTATGCCTATGCCCGCATTTCCAGCATACTTCGTCTGGCAGAAGAAAAAGACATCAATTATAAAGACGGGGATGTATCGCTGCTTACAGACGAATCCGAGTTGACGTTGATACGCAGGATGCTGCTT
>CAZGVH010000054.1:0-6844 GCA_964528955.1 uncultured Dehalococcoidales bacterium
TCGAGCCGGGCAGTTTTGTTTCGGCATTGAAGAAACTGGGTTTTAAAGAGGTCATGGAGGATTCCTTCGGGGCAGAACTTATTGCCAGGGAATATACGCAACTGTTAAGCAGTCAGAATACCAAACCCGTATTGTCATCGAATTGTCCTGCGGTTGTTAACTATATAGAAAAATATTATCCCAAGTTACTCGGATACATGGCCCATATCGTATCGCCGACGATAGCTACCGGCAGATTGATTAAAAAACACTATAATACCAAAGCGAAGGTGGTTTTTGTCGGTCCCTGTGTGGCTAAAAAGGATGAAGCGCGAAATATAAGCAATCGCGGCGTTGTAGATGCAGTTTTAACATTCGCCGAAGTTAAAGAAATGTTTTTGGCGAAAAATATAACTCCGGATAAAGAACCGAAATCCGAATTTAACGGGCCGACGCCCAACATGGGAAGGCTGATGTCGATTTCAGGCGGATTGGCCAAAATTGCCGGTTTATCGGACGACATTCTAAAAAATGAAGTAATCAGTGCCAACGGCAGGGAAGCCGTATCTAAAATATTGAAAGAATTTGCCCGTGGTGAGATTAACGCGAGACTGATAAACCTCTATTTTTGCAATGGTTGTGTCGGCGGTCCGGTTATCGATAATGAATTAAGCAGCTACCGGCGGGAAGAGCTGGTCGCACGCTATGCAGTAAGAACGTCCAATCCGGAAAAAACGGAGCAAGACCTCAATAAATACCGTGACATCGACCTTCGGAGGCAGTTTACCACACAGAATGTTGTTTTTGCGTCGCCGTCTGAAGAAGAAATCGAAAAAGTGATGCAGCAAATGAACAGAAGCAATCCCAAGGAGCAGTTTAATTGCGGAGCTTGTGGCTATAGCTCCTGCCGTGAGCTGGCCATTGCGGTATGCGAGGGATTGGCAGAAATTGAAATGTGCTGGCCTTACTTACATAAACATATGCAAGAGACACAGGAAGGCTTGATACAGGCGGAAAAAATGACTTCTCTCGGTCAACTGGCGGCATCCGTTGCTCATGAGATCAATAATCCGTTGTCTGGTGTTCTTATTTATACACAGCTTATGACTAAAAAACTGAAGAGCAATAATTTCGCTCCGGAAGTCGGACTGGATTACCTATCCAAAATGGAAATGGAACTCAATCGGAGTACCAAACTGGTTCGCAGCCTGCTGGATTTTTCGAGACAGTCGGTCCCCGAGTTCTGGGAGGTCGATATTAATGAAATAGTCGACCGGAGTTATGACCTGGGAATTCATTCCGCTGAAATGCAGAACGTAGAGGTAATCAAGGACCTGTCAAAGAAATTACCGAAAATAACGGCTGATTTCGGACAGATACAACAGGTTTGTACCAATCTTATAATGAACGCTATACAGGCAATGCCGGGCGGCGGGGTGCTTACAATACGTACTTTCATGGAAGGGGAAAAAGTAGTAATCGAGATTAGCGATACCGGAACCGGAATATCAGCGGAAAATATGAAAAAGATATTCACCCCGTTTTTTACTACCAAGAGGGATAAAAAGGGTGTCGGTTTGGGATTGGCCATATCCTATGGTATCGTTCAGCGTCACCATGGAAGAATCGAAATACAGACAAAAGAAGGAGAAGGCACTACTTTCAAGGTCTATCTGCCTGTAAATCATGAAGAAGAAAGTTAAAATACTTGTGGTTGATGATGAGGCTGTGATCAGGGATTCGTTTTACGAATGGCTGAGCGAACTCGGCTACGATGTTTTGGTAGCCGAGAACGGAAATAAAGCCCTGCAGGTTATCCAGGATAAAAAACCTGATATAGCTTTTATAGACCTGGTTATACCGGGTACGGATGGTATAGAAATATTAAAAAGAGCCAGGGAAGTATCAGGCGACATCTGTTGTGTTATCATGACGGCATATGGCGGCGTATCGACGGCGATAACCTCGATGAAAGAGGGGGCCTTCGATTATATCGAGAAGCCTTTCTGCCCCGGAAAAGTCGAATTATTGATCGAAAAAATGGTCGAGCATCAGAATATAAAAAAAGAAAACAAGCTATTGCATCATAAGCTCGAAGAACGCTGCAGCTTTGAAAATATCATTTATAAAAGTGTTAAAATGCAGCGGGTGATAGAATTGATAAAAGCTGTAGCAAAAAGCAACGCTACCGTACTGATTACCGGAGAAAGCGGTACCGGTAAAGAACTGGTCGCCAGGGCAATCCATAACTACAGCTATCGCTGTAATAAACCGTTTGTCGCCATAAGTTGCGCCGCTCTGCCCGAGAATATACTTGAAAGTGAATTGTTCGGACATGAAAAGGGTTCGTTTACCGGAGCGCATATTCAAAGGAAGGGTAAATTCGAATTTGCCGATAACGGCACCCTTTTTATGGATGAGATCGGAGAAATGAGTGCCAATATACAGGTGCATTTATTGAGGGTTTTAGAGGAAAGGGAATTTATGCGCCTGGGAGGCAACGACCTTGTCAAGGTGGATGTCAGGTTGATTTCCGCTACCAATAAGGAAATGAAGCAGGAAGTAAAACAGGGGAAATTCAGGGAAGACCTTTATTACAGGCTTAATGTGGTAAATATCGAGTTGCCGCCTTTACGCGACAGAAAAGAAGATATTCCGCTGCTTGCCGAACATTTTCTGGGCAAGTTTGCCCTGGAAAACCAGAAAGAAATCAGCGAATTCAATTCGAGCGCAATGGATATTTTATTAAAATACGATTGGCCCGGCAACGTCAGGGAACTGGAAAACGTTATTGAACGGTCGGTAATATTGTCTAATAACGGCTCAATTGATAAAACAGACCTGTTACTGGAAGAAAACGAAAGCCTTCAGATTGGAAGATCCTTAGACAGTATAACGGAAATCGAAAAGAAGCATATTATTAATGTTCTTGAGGAATGCGGCGGCAATTACAGCAAAACCGCTAACATATTGGGAATATCCCGGATGACTTTATATAACAAGATTAAAGCCTACGGGATTGAGGTATATAAAATAAAAAAATAAATTCATGCTTTTTAATTTTGGCATGAAAATTGCATTATATATAATTAGGGCATAAAATTTTATTTCTGGAGGGAGTTATGAAATCGAGTGAACTTATTACTATTAGCCCGAAAGACATTCCGGAGCATTTTAAAATCGGGCAGGATAACTACAGTAAAGCAAAATATAATGATGCCGTTATTGAGTTCAGTTCAATATTAAACACTGTTCCCGATAACATAGATGCAAGGGTATGGCTAAAAAAGGCACAGGAAGCTATTGAGAAAGAAAAAGGCATAACTGTACAAAAGGTAGCCAATCCCAAGATAAAGGAACTGAAAGAGCATCCCGGCCCGCAGAGGTATTGCCTCTATTGTATGAAAGGGGATGTTTCGAACAGGGTATGCAGCCGTCTTTTTCAGTGCAAGACCTGCGAGTTCGGACAGGGTATGGCTGACGCTCAAAAAGCAAAATTGGCAGCCAAACGTAATGAATCGCTGAAAAAATAATTAACGTCCGGTAATATTAAATAAGCAATCGCAAATAAAAAAAGGGGATGTGCAATATGAACGAGAGCTCAATACTTATTGTTGAAAGCGATCCCATTGTCAGAGATTCCCTCTGTAACTGGTTGAAAGGCACCGGATTCGATGTTATATCCGTTGAAAGCGGTGAAGAAGTTATTCAGATTACCGGTAAGCGCAGTTTTAACATCGTTATCATGGATGTCAGGCAACAGGGGGAAAAACAGCTGTCAGCACTCAGGGAAATGAAAGCTGTAAATCCGTGGATTAAATCAATCATTATTACTGCCTATCCACAGGAAGAAACGGTTCTGGAAGCCAAAAAAATCGGTGTCGTGGATTATATGGTCAAGCCACTGGACATGGATGACCTGCAAAGGATTATTCGCGGCACGGTTGAATCGATTTACAGGGACAGCATTAATTCCGGTGAAATAGTTTCATCCTCCGAATCATATGCTGACAATATGGTATTGGAAATAAAAAAATCCTTTTCGATATCCAGGGAAAATCTTGCTTTAATGGTAGAAAGCCTTATTAAGGAAATCGAAGTAGTAGGGGTAAAAGCGAAGCAGGGTAAATATGTATTCGACAGGATTAACAGTTTTTATGAACTGAGTCTCGACTACGATGTTACGGTGTCTCCTCCGACCAGGTATTTTTTCCCCGAGAGGGAAACTCTTTTAAGATTTAAGACAGGCAGTAATCCGCAGGTTGAATCGGTAACGAATTATACAGCAAGGCTAGTAATCGGGGTGCATCCATACGATATTAAAGCTATCGAATTACTGGATGAAGTGTTTATCGTTCATAATCCCGACCCGAATTACATCGCCAAAAGGGAAAATACGATAATAATAGGTATCGATTGCCTGCATCCTTCACGAAAAAGTTTCGCTCCCAGTATGGGAACCAACTGGACTGAGACCGGTTTTGATCTGCTGTTAACGGATATCGGCAGCAGTTATATTGTCAAGATCGGCTCGGAAAAGGGTGTCGAAATAATGAAGAAACATGCCAAATACAGGGTACCTACCGGTGACGAAGTAGTCAGGCAGAAAACGGTGAGAGGGGAGGCTTTGGGGAGGTATAAAATTGCTCTCGACCTTCCGAAAGACCGCATTCCCAAAATCCTGGAGGAAAGTTATGACGACCCTTACTGGGAAACAAGAAGTTCCAGTTGTTTAAGCTGCGGCTCTTGCGTAATGGTTTGTCCGACCTGTTATTGTTTCGATGTCAGGGATGAAATAGATTTAAACCTGAAAGATGGGGAACGTTTCAGGCGCTGGGACGGGTGCATGCTGGTCGATTTTGCCAAGGTTGCTTCCGGAGAGAACTTTCGTAAAGATAAAGCCAGCCGCTTCCGCCACAGGATATTCAGAAAAGGCAAGTATATACTGGAGAGATACGGCAAGGTGGGTTGTGTCGGCTGCGGACGCTGCTCCAATGCCTGTTTGGCAAGCATAGCAAGTCCTCTTGAAGCCTTCAATTCTATTTCCGAAAATATACGGATGAAAGAAGCTGCTACCAGCCTGGTGCAGCCTGCCAGACAGGGCAAAGAGCTCTATGCTCCCGAGATGGCTGAAATTGTATCTGTCAGGCAGCTAACTGAAAAGGAAAAGGTCTTCGAGTTAAAACTGAAGAGCGGGAAAAAACTGGGGCATTCCCCGGGCCAGTTCGTTACTGTATCGATAATGGGCGTCGGAGAAGCTCCATTATCCATATCCTCGTCTCCCTTAAGAGGGAAAACTTTTCAACTGGCTGTAAGAAACATGGGCGATTTAACTTCGGCTTTACACTCCTTGCAGCCAGGCGCAACAGTTGGTATACGCGGGCCTTTCGGACACGGTTTCCCGCTGGAGACGTTGGAAGGTAAGGATTTATTACTGATAGCGGGAGGTATCGGAATTTTTCCGCTACGGTCGTTGATACAATACGTAATGGATAGAAGATACGATTACGGAAAAGTCAGTTTGCTGTACGGTTGCCGTAACCCTGCCGAAAGGGTTTTTACAGATGAACTTGAATACTGGCAAAACAGCGATGAAATAGATTTCCATGAAACGGTGGATAAAAAGGACGATGCCTGGACCGGCAATGTCGGGGTAATTACCAATTTAATCGATAAAGTGGAAATAGACCCCAAGAAAACCATGGTGGCAGTCGTCGGGCCGCCGATAATGTACAAATTCGTTATTGAAAAACTGAAAAAGAGAGACCTCCCCGATAATCATGTATACCTTTCACTGGAAAGAAAGATGAAATGCGGAGTCGGAAAATGCGGGCATTGCCAGATAAACGGTGTTTATACCTGTCAGGAGGGGCCTGTATTTTCGCTAACCCAATTAAGAAGTCTTAGAGAGGCGGTGCTGTAATGAAACCAAAAGTAGCCTTCTTCGATTTTACAGGATGCGAGGGATGTCAGCTGGATGCATTAAACCTGGAGGCCGGTGATTTCTTAAATTTATTAAATGATATAGAAATAGTCAACTTCAGAGAAGTGATGACGGAAAAGTCGGATGACTACGATATCGCTTTTGTTGAAGGAAGTATAACTACAGAAGGCGAGATAGAGCGCGTCAAGAAAATCAGGGAACAGGCAAAAATAGTCGTTGCGCTCGGTGCCTGTGCCTGCATCGGTGGAATAAACTGCCTGAAAAATCATGTTTCTATGGAAGAAGCCCTTAGAACCGTTTACGGCAAGGATGCCGGATATTACAATACCATACCAGCCAGACCTGCCGATGCGGTTATTAAAGTCGACTACTATGTCAGGGGATGCCCTCCGGTAACGTCAGAACTGGTAAAAGTAATAAAAGCATTATTGCTGAATAAAAAACCGGATATTCCCAGCTATCCTGTTTGTGTAGAGTGTAAAATGGCAGGCAATATCTGTGTCTATGAAAAAGGGCAAACCTGTCTCGGCCCGGTTACCAGGGCAGGTTGTAATGCCATATGTATCAACAGCGGCAGATATTGCTGGGGCTGCCGTGGTCTGGTCGATGAACCGAATATAGAATCGCAAAAGGAAATATTATTAAAATACGGATTGACGGCGGAGCAGGTGATCGAAAAGTTCAAAATATACGATACTTGTAGTGAGGTGTTGAAATGACACAGGTTAACATAAATGTTCATCACTTAACCCGTGTCGAGGGACATGGCAATATCGTTCTGAATGTCAAAGATGGAAAAATCGAAGAGCTGAAATGGATGGTTACCGAATCTCCGCGTTTCTTCGAGGTTATGATGCGGGACAGGTATTATGAAGATGTCAATCATATCGCTTCGAGAATATGCGGAATCTGTTCGATATC
>CAZGVH010000055.1:0-6812 GCA_964528955.1 uncultured Dehalococcoidales bacterium
TAATCGAAACGACGAAGCAATCTCTATATCTTGTAGTATAAGTCTTGCCAATCTCCATTCATAGATTCTATCAAGGCTATCTTTTTTAACCTTGAACCTGCCTTAATTTGTTTTTCTCTGGATATTGCACTTATAGGGTCATAAGCTACTTCATAATAAATCAACTTATGGATGTTATATCTTTTTGTAAACCCTTTAACCAGTTTTTCTTTATGTTCGTAAACTCTTCTTTTCAGGTCGTTGGTTATGCCTGTATAAATTACAGTATTATTATCGTTAGTTATCATATACACATAGTATTGTTTGTTCATCGGTAGAGATTGCCGCGTCGTTCGTTAAACACTCACTCCTCGCAAAGACAAATTGATATCCTCATCATCCCCCGTTCTCCACCAACTGCCCCTTGCCGATATAGTCTTCAGGCCGGGTTTTACCGTCTTTATTAACAATCACATTCTTGAACTTTATCGGCAGTCCCGCCGTAGTAAAGAAGTTTTTGCCGTTGTTCATTTGAAAATGGATATGCGGTTCGGTGGTATTTCCGGAATTGCCGCACTGGGCGATTACCTGTCCTTGTTTTACTTTTTGTCCCTTTTGAACTTTAATGCTGTCCGGTTTGAGATGTGCAATCAGGCTATATTCTTTTTTGTTGTGCCTTATTATAATATGGTTTCCCCGGATGTCGTGAGCTTTGCAATCTACCCTTCCGTCACCGTAAACGTTGCTGTCCGGGTGGTGCGAGGCAAAACTTACGATTTCACCGTTAGCGGGGGCCAGGATATTCTTTCCGTAGCAATAGTAGTTTTCAACTTTCTTGTTATCTCCTGAAAAAGTTTTCCCTTCTTTGTCGGTAATAAAAAAATCGTAGGCGTATCTCTGGGTGGGTATTCCCCATGAATGTGAAGTTGCTTTATCGGTTCCGCCATTTATTACGAGCCACTTACTGCTGAACGGAAGTATAAGTTCAGTTTGCGAAGTATAATTCTCTTTTGACGGCAGATTAAATCTGTTTTTTAGATATATTAAAGGAATCCCGAATAACAGGTAAAGGCTTTGAAAAAAAATGGGCAGATTACGGAAGGTATCGACGAAACTGAACAAAAAGAACAGGAAAAAGAGAGTCCAGATTCCATTTCCTGTTATTAAGCCGATCGTTCCTAATACACCCAGCCACTTGATATAGTTAAAGATAATAAATATTTTTTGCATAATTTTTTGTTCCCGAAATCCTCCCCCGAGAAAACGGGAGAGGATTGTTAATTTGGTTTACTCCGCAGTTTAACTTCTCATACTGCGCTGGAAGAGAAAGGTGCCGATGATGAAAATAACTATCGCCCAGCCGACCAGGAACAGGAAATCGCCGCTGATAGCTTCCATGCCGACACCCCTGGTAATCACGGCGCGTGAGGCGTTGACGGCGTGCGAATAGGGGAACAGGTCGGCGAATGTCCTGATGTAAGACGGCAGGAAATCGCTGGAAAACCAGACGCCCGACAGCATGGCAAGCGGCATCGAGAAGAGCCAGCTTAACGGTTCGCCCTGGTTCTCGGATTTGGCAAGCGAAGCTACCACCATGCCGATACCGATACTGCAAATTCCAGTCAAAACGAAGATGGCGAATGCCAGCCAGATATTGCCGACTATATCCATGCCGAACAGCCAGCCGAGCAGTATGAACAAGACCACCTGTATAATAGCGATGATTGCCATACTTAAAGAGTAGCTGGAAATGAATTCCCAGGGACGGGTGGGAGTGGTCATCATGCGCTGCAGGAACCGCGTCTCCTTATCCCGCAGCATAATACGACCGGCCGTGGGTATCATTATCAGCAGTCCGAAGATAATAATGCCCGGCGCGGTAAAATCGATACTGGTTATTTTAGTCTCGATGTTTATCGGGTTGGTGTTTATGGAAATCGGTATTTCGATTCCGGCGAACGAGCGGGTTATCGAGTTTACAATTGAAATGATATTCGAAGAACCTGACAGGTTACTTTCATCATAAGTAATATCGAGTACTATTTCTCCGGATGTGTGCTGCCATAAAAGAGCGACCTGCTCTCCGAATCCCTCGGGTATAACTAAATAAGATGAAATATTACCCAGTCTGAGGTCTTCCCGTGCATTATCGGTATCGCTGTAAGTATTGACATAAAGCACATCCGTAGCGCCGAGACCGTCACTTATATAAGACTGCGATATTTCACTGCGGTCGTTATCCACTACACCGATGCCATAGCTGACTGAGCCGTCGCCGCCGAAAGCGACGCCGAACAGAAGCATGAAAACCAGCGGGAACGCCAGCAGAAAACCGAGCGCCAGGTAATCGCGGTAGGTTTCCTTGATGTTTCTCTTAAAAAGGCTCCAGAATCTCATTCCCGCAACTCCTTTCCCGTAATCTTGATAAAGACATCGTCAAGAGTGGGTTCCTTAATATATGCCGAGCGGATGGTAGTGCCGGCATCCTGCAAATAGTTTACTATTTCCTTGAAATCGACACGCTTATCGGTAATGGTCATCGTGCCGTCGGTAATCTGCACGTCTTCATATTTATTTTTCATTTCCATGATGGTCTTCTGTGTCAGGTTCCAGGCCTTAATGATAATGGTATGTGAATCTATCATACTGGTTTTAAGTTCAATACTGGTACCAAGGGCGACGATTTTTCCCTCGTCGATAATTCCGATGCGGTCGGCCAGGAAGTCGGCTTCCTCCAGGTAGTGCGTGGTTAAAAGGATGGTTTTCTCTTTTTTCAGCCGTGCAATGTATTTCCAGACAACCCGCCTCGATTGCGGGTCCAAGCCCAGCGTCGGTTCGTCCAGTATCACCAGCTGCGGGTCGTTGATAAGCGCCATGGCGATATTCAGTCTTCTTTTCATACCGCCCGAGAACTTTCTGACCTGGTCTTTGGCCCTGTCTTCCAGTCCCATCGTTGCGACCAGTTCCCTGGCTCTCTGTTTGACGACTTTGGGTGGTAATTTATGCAGATTGCCGAAAAGTTCCAGGTTTTCTATCGGGCTGAGATGGTCGGAGAGTGTGGTATCCTGGGGGGAAATACCAATGGTTGCCTTGACCTTGTAGGGATCTTTATTGATATCGTGTCCCATTACCAGCGCTGTCCCGCCTGACGGTTTGAGCAGGCAGCAGAGCATGCTGATAGTGGTTGTTTTGCCGGCTCCGTTGGGGCCGAGGAAGGCAAACAACTCGCCTTTTTTGATATCGAGGTTGATGCCGTCAACAGCTACCAGTTTGCCGAATATTCGTGTCAGGTCGAATGTTTGAATGGCAAAAGAGTCATCTGGTTTTCTGACAGATAATTGGTTTTCCGTCACCATCTTTACCCCTCCTGGATAATTATTGGCTGCATTATATCATATTTTCAGTTGAATTTGATTAAGAGGGGTTTAACAATTTGTTAACGGCATTTCAAATCGATAAGAAATGATTGCCATTACGGCATGCTATGGTTAACTGCCGGAGACATCTCTGCATTGATTGCCTGCCATTTCTCGCGGGGAAGTTCCATAACGATGAAGACGTATCCGTCCAGCTTTTTATTGGCGCAGGGAGTAAAACCGCACTTTAAAAAGCAATTTTGCGCCCTGATATTACGTTCGAGCGTTTTTAAATATACCCTCTTGAAGTTGTACTTATTAAAGATGTAATCCGCCAGCAATATCATCGCCTCTGTGCCGTATCCCTGGTTCCAGTAATTACGGTTTCCCAGTATGATGCCGACTTCGGCTTCTCCCCTGAACCTGTCGATATTATAATAGGCGCAGTTGCCGATGTGTTCACCGTCTAATGTCTCGATAGAAAACTCGTGCATCACGACCGGAGACATCTGCAGTTCATTGATATACAGAAGCAGGTATTCTTTAAAGGATATATCCAGTGGCGCACAGGCATCCAAACCTGCAAGTTCGGGGTCTGTTTTCCATTTATAATCGTTTACCGCGTCTTCCGGTCTTTTGTTACATAATGTAATGCGCATATTTTCAATCATTATTCAGGTCTCCGCGTGTCGAACCAGGGGATGGAACCCGGGTCTTGCATGACATCGATATCGTCCAGGGCTTGTTCTGCGGCTTCCCGGATGGCTTCGCTCTCGTCTTTAAGACATGATTGGAGGTATTCCTGCACTTCATCGCCACCGATTTTTCCCAGCGCTACGATAGCGGCAATCCTGACATCCATGTCGTCTTCGTCGGCTACTTCTATTAAATAGGGAACGGCAGCTTCTTCTCCCAGTTCACCGCAGGCACCAGCCGCTTCATAGCGAAGTTCTGCCAGCGGGCTGGAAAGTTCGCTGATAGCATAGTTTATCCAGTCGGGGCTGCAGTTTCTTCCCATGGCATAGATGGCGCTGGCTTTAAGCTTGATATTGTCGCTTTTGTAGGCTTCCATGATTGCCTGTTCCACGCGCGGCAGGCTGAGGGGCGCAACCGATTCCAAAGCCCGTCTCTTTATATCGATATCATCGCTGTCGTTATATGTTTCAAGCAGGGTTTTACACAATACCGGCATATAATCCGGGTTTATCTTTTTATGCTCTGCCAGCATAGTAAATCTGCCGAGCGCCATTGCTGCATCGCGCCGTACTTTTAACGACGGGTCTTTTTGCATTATTTTAATCAGGGGTTCGATAAGCGAGGAGTCCTCGTTTTCCCAGAGGCCTTCAATTGCTTTACTGCGGATTTCTTCTCCTGGGTCGAAAAGGTGGTGTCTGAAAATGGCATCGAAATTCAGTTCCGCCGAGTCTTCTGCCAACTCTATCAGGCGGCTTATCAGGTGCAATCGCCGTTTCGGGCTGAGCTGGTTCCATACCCGGTCGAAAAAAGCGAGATCTTCGATTTTAATATCCGTTAGTTCGACCAGTTGCTTGTTTGCAAGCGGCGTATCTTCATTTACCAGTTCCGTTATTATTTGCCTGACTATCGATAACTTTTCCGCATCTGCCGTCATATTAATCCAGGTCCTCGTTCCCTTCCTCGTCTTTTTCCCAGATGGGTTCGGTAAAATAGTCTATATACTCTTCCATAGCTTCGGCAGCTACCTGCTTCATCTGCTCCCGGGCTTCATTGGCAAAGCGTGATAATTCGTCGGTATTAACGTTAATACCGAGCAGTTGCTGGAGGGCATTGATAATGGCCAGAGCTGCCATCGGATTTTGCAGTTTCGAAGCATAAGACGGCACTTCGCCGAGCAGGCAGACGCCCTCCATCTCCCTTTCTTTAGCCACACCCAGAAGCAATCCGTTCAATCCGGATATCTGGAGATTGCCGCCTTTGAGCAGGTTACGTCCTGCCAGTTCCTGGGCGATGCTCTGCGTCGTTCCCACTCCCCAGACGCGCGGCTGCTCGGTGTGATGGATGCGTGTCAACGCGGCGGCGCAGGTGTAAATTCTTTTAGCCCTGAATCTGGCTGCTACATCCAGCACACAGTGTGCCAGTTCATATCCCTTGGCTGACGGCTGGGCATCCCCGATGAAAAGTATCAGGTCGTTCTCCCCGGTCTTGTTCTTCCAGTAGTAGAAGCGGCTGCTGGGGAACTGCGGGTCTTCGATCAGGTTGTCCTTAACCAGTACGCCGATCGGGTCGAAGAAATTTGCCGGCCTGACTTCCGCCAGGTCTTTCAATTCCAATTTACGCGCAAAATAAGTCGCCACGATCATGGCTACGTTGCTGATTCCCGGCCAGGCCGCCAGCATATTGGGCGCATTCAATTTCGGCCGTGCAATTATTTTTACCAAGTCCGTTACCATATAAATTTACCTCCGCATTTAAAAAGCCGGGTCGCGTTTTTCGGTTATTTCTTGGAGGATATCGATAATACAGGGATATACAACGAAGGCGTACTTAATGAGCCCCCAATCCACTTTGAATCGCTGCCGATGGCGGCAATATCTTTCAGTACCTGGTAAATATTGCCGGAAACCATGGTGTTTTTAACCCTACCTGTTATTTTACCATTTTCTATCTTGTATCCCAAAAGTACGTTGCCGGCGAAATCGCCTCCCAGGACGTTACCCTGCTCTGCTCCCATTATATAGTCGATAACCAATCCCTCTTTGACATCCGCCAGCATTTCTTCAAAGGATGTATTGCCCGGTTTTATAACGAAGACTGAAGCCGAAGGGGATGGACGGCTGCCGCCATTGCGTTCTCCGTTCCCTGTGCTTTTGGTATTTACTAGCGCTGCCGTTTGTAAATCATAATAGAAAGCGGAGGGTATACCATTCTCTACCAGCGTTGTTTTTCTGGTAGCTATACCTTCGTCATCGAAAGGGCGACTGCCTGGACAAAAGTTAATCGTAGCATCGTCCCAGAGGCAGAATCTACTGTCGAAGACCGTTTTACCCAGTTTATCTCCCACCGGCGAAGCTCCTTCGAATACGGTCTTGCCGTTGAATGCGGATATTAACGGTGAGACCAAAGCACTGGCAACACCATTCGGCGTAAAAATAACCGGCAAAGGTTTATCCGGTGCTTCGACCTGGTCTTTGGCCCATTCCAGCTGCCTGATAACAGGTGCGGTTACCGTTTTGGTATCCGTTAAGGGATGGCAGGAGCTTTCATCTTCGCCGACGAACAACATATCGGTATCGTGTATAACGGCTCCTTCTAGCCCCATGCTGAAAGAGCTCCTGCGATATTCGGCAAAACCTCCCGCCGAGTTGATTATTTTTATGTTAGCGGTACTCCTGGTTACGCCGCCTTCGCAGGTGATATCCGGGGTATTCTTCTTTACCGTATCGATCATTTCTTCGCCGAGTTTTATCATCTGCTCGGTTGAAACGGATTCGATTGCCG
>CAZGVH010000056.1:0-6527 GCA_964528955.1 uncultured Dehalococcoidales bacterium
AGACCTATGATTACCGGCAGGAACTCCTCAATTTTAATAAAAAAATGAGTCATATTCTTAATCTCGATGAACTGGCAAAAGAGATATTGCCTACAATATCCAAGGCTTTAAATGTTACCGGTGCCGGTTTGATGCTTCAGGATAATAAAAGCGGAAACTTTGAAACGCAATTTATATATCCTGAGGAAGGGAATGATAATAAACAATCCGCCTTTAAAAAGATTTCATTCGAAGCGGATAGCGCCATCATAGTTTGGATGGATAAAAAAGAGATTGCGCTTAGTCCCGAGCAAATAGACACTATACCTGAATTAAGAGGATTATGGCTGTCCGAAAAAGAAAAAATCCTGGCTTCGGATGTTGGATTGTTTTTTCCGTTTAAGAGCCGTGATAAATTAATCGGTATACTCACCCTCGGGAAAAAGAAAAATAAAACAATGCTGTCGTATCAGGACATAGAGCTTATTTCAAATATAGCTAACCAGGCCGGTATTATTATCGAAAATGCACAGCTCTACACGCATGCAAAAATAAAAGCCAATACGGATGAATTGACCTCTCTTTATAATCATCGCCATTTCCATGAAAGGTTGGACCAGGAGATTACCAGGAATACGCGTTTCGGCGGGACATTCTCGCTTATCATGATGGATGTAGACCTGTTTAAGTCTTATAACGATATATACGGGCATCTGGCGGGTGACAACGTTCTGCGAAAAGTGGGCGAGTATATTGTGAATTCAATCCGCGGTATCGATTTGGCTTTCCGCTACGGTGGAGAAGAATTTACGGTTATTTTGCCCGGAACACAAATCGAAGATGCATACAAGGTTGCCGAACGAATCAGGAAAACCATTGAAACAAAGTCCAGCTTAAAAGCAATGCCGATTACCATCAGCCTGGGTGTTTCGAATTGGCCCAGCGATGGCATTATGAAAGAGGAAATTATCGGGCGTGCGGACGAAGCGCTTTACCTGGCGAAGCAATTGGGAAGAAACCGTACCTGCATGTCCACCGATATTAAAAAAGGACAGGATTCCCAATTAATCTCCACGGAACTCAGGTCGAATCCCAAGGCGTTGAGTATCATTTATGCGCTTGCGGCAACTGTCGATGCCAAGGATAGTTATACATACGGGCACTCGAGAAAAGTCAGCGAATATGCAATTGCAATAGCCGAAAGTTTGAAGCTTTCGAATGAGAAGATCGATTGTATCCGTTCGGCAGGATTACTGCATGACATCGGTAAAATAGGTATTCCAGACTTTATCTTGAATAAAAATACATACCTGAGTAGTGAAGAAGACCAGCTTATAAAGAGGCATCCGAAAATCGGGGCTGAAATTTTGAAACATGTCATCGACCTGGTGAGTTGCATCCCGGCAATACTGCATCATCATGAGCGTTATGACGGAACCGGATATCCCTCAGGATTAACCGGTGAAAATATTCCGATTGAAGCGCGAATACTGTCGGTTGCCGATGCTTATGATGCTATGGTTTCTCTGAGACCTTATCGCAGACAGCTTTCGCTTCAGGAAGCAATCGATGAACTCAATAATTGTTCCGGTACGCAATTCGACCCGGTTATCGTGGATACCTTTGTAAAAATAATTCAGAAAAAAAATACCGATGCGCTTTCCTGCAATAAGGATGAATTTGTAACTAAATTAAAAGATAGTAAAAACAGCAATTAATATCACTCGCAACCGGGCACTCAGAAATTATTATGGTAATTTGAAAGCGAACCTTTCATTAGTATAAAATTTTAGTAAGTTTTAAAAAATTTACGCTGTTTCAGGAAGTGAAAATGACAATCGACGAATTATGCATCAATACTATCCGAATACTCTCCATAGATGCTGTTCAAAAGGCTAATTCAGGGCATCCGGGAGCGCCGATGGGAATGGCTGCAATGGCCTATGTACTTTGGGATAGATTTTTAAGGCATAATCCGCAGGACCCGCAATGGATAAACCGAGACAGATTTATTTTGTCACCAGGACATGCCTCCGCTATGCTGTATTCTTTATTACATTTAACCGGTTATGATTTAACTTTAGATGAATTGAAGATGTTCAGACAATGGGGTAGTAAGACCCCGGGACACCCGGAGTACGGTGTGACCCCCGGAGTAGAGGCGACGACAGGCCCGCTTGGGCAGGGTTTTTCTAATGGAATAGGCATGGCTATAACTGAAAAATGGCTGGGTGAGCAATATAACCGCCCCGGGTATAATATTATAGACCACTATACCTATGCCATTGTTTCCGATGGTGACCTGATGGAAGGGATTACTTCCGAGGCGGCCTCGCTTGCCGGAACCCTGCAACTGGGCAAAATCATTTATTTATATGATGATAACGATATCTCCATCGAAGGCAGCACCGACATAACCTTCAAGGAAGATGTCGCTCTTAGATTCAAAGCATACGGCTGGCAGGTTATCGCCCCGGTCGATGGAAACGATGTCGGTGCCATTGCCGGTGCAATTAAACAGGCTCAGGATGAAACCCGTTTACCAAGTCTTATAATATGCAAAACCGTCATAGGCTGCGGCAGCCCGAATAAAGAGGGCAAGTGTTCTGCTCACGGGGAGCCGCTGGGGAAGGATGAAGTGACACTTACCAGGGGAAAATTGAACTGGCAGTGTGCGGACTCATTTGAGATCCCCGAAGACGCGCTGACTCATTTTAGAAAAGCTGTAGATAGGGGAATAAGCGAACAGGGTAAATGGCAAAAAATGTTAATCTCTTATCAGGCTGCATACCCTGATGTATGCAAACAACTGGCGGAAGATTTAAACGGTGAATTACCTCGTAACTGGGATGAAGGGCTTGATACTTTATTTACGGATTGCAGCATAACACTTGCCACACGTGAAGCGTCGGGGCAGATAATCAATCAGATTGCTCCAAGAATTCATTCGTTGGTAAGCGGTTCGGCTGATCTTTCGCCATCTACAAAGACCACAATTAAAGATGCTAAATCGTTCGGGGTCGATTGCTATAGCGGGCGTAATTTTCATTTCGGAGTACGCGAACATGCTATGGGTGCCATTGCCAACGGTATGACGTTACACGGAGGTTTGATTCCAATTGTTTCCACCTTCATGGTTTTTTACGATTATATGCGTGCCCCGGTCAGACTCTCCTCGTTTATGAAACAGGGGGTTATCTACGTATTTACACATGATTCTATCGGTGTCGGCGAGGATGGGCCGACACATCAGCCTGTGGAACAGTTAGCCGGATTAAGGACAGTTCCCGGTCTGGTAACAATCAGGCCGGCTGACGCAACTGAAACGGTGGAAGCCTGGCGAATAGCCATTAACAACAGGAATAATCCGACTGCCTTGATTTTTACGCGGCAAAAACTTCCGGTTTTCGATAGAACGATTACCGCACCTGCCGGCAACGTAAAGTACGGCGGTTATATATTATGGCAGTCATCGGATTTACCTGACATAATCATAATCGGCACCGGTTCTGAGGTGCATATCGCCCTGGAAGCAGGGAAGCTTCTGGAGGCTCAGGGTATCGCAATCCGTGTCGTATCTCTGCCTTCCTGGGAGCTATTCGAAGCGCAATCAAAAGAATACAGGGAAAGGGTGCTTCTGCCGAATATTAAAGCCAGAATTTCAATTGAAGCAGGTGTCACTTTCGGGTGGGAACGCTATGTCGGAACTGAAGGGGTTGCTATCGGAATCGACAGGTTCGGAGCATCGGCTCCTTACAATATATTGTATCAGCAGTTCGGATTAACAGTGGAAAGGATTGTATCCGAAGCCCTAAAATTGCTGAATAAATAATGTCTGCGTTATGTGTTGCAGAGGCTTTCCAAACGTTTAAAACTTTGCGCAGGATTATCCTGGCAGAATACGGCGCTGCCGACACAAATGGAGTTTACACCTGTTTTGGCAACAATTTCTATGTTATTCTCTTTAATACCGCCATCGATTCCTGTACTAACATCAGGGTATTTATTGCGGAAATCTCTTATCTTATCCAGCACTTCGGGTATGAACTTGCTTCCGTAATAACCGGGAATAACCGACATAAATAAAACTGAATCCAGTTTATGTACCAGCGGGGTGAGCACAGCTATCCCGGTATCCGGATTCACTGCAATGCCGGCTTTTAAACCTGCTTTATGAATAATATCTACTATATTCTCATGAGAACCGGTTGCTTCATAGTGAAATATTATTTGCCGCGCTCCGGCACACGCGAAATCGTCGATATAGCTCTCCGGATTATTAACCATCAGATGAGCTTCCCAATTTATTCCTGTTTTAACTGCTGAAATATCGGCAGCGCTGATGCTTTTCGATGGAACGAATGAACCGTCCATAATATCTATTTGAACGAAACCGGTAAATGTTTCGGCTGTTTCCAGCATATCCTTTAGCGATTCCGGATTATCGGTCAGCACAGCTGGAACGACGACAATTTTATTATTCAATTTATCATCCTTTCGATTATTTACTGGTTTTCGGACAGCTCACAAAGTTGTATGTCTCCCCAGACTCCCATACTGTCATTTATAATTATAATAACTGCCTTTAATAAGCCGGTACCCCTGGCATATTCTATTGCCGGATTGATATCGTCTTTTGTTTTAACCATATTACATATTGCCGTAGCAGCTGCATCAGCTACAGAAGCAGAATCTGCCAGTATTATCGCCGCATCTGCTTTCCCGAAACTGAAGGAATGGCTGACAGTTCCCGATGAAGTGCAAATACCGAGCGGAGTATCCCCGGCTTTTATTTCTATTCCATACTTTCCGCTGAGAGGGGAATTGCCGGCATATATGGCGATAGTTCTGTTCTTTTTACTGCTTATAAAGATATCGCCGCCATTTTCAATAATTACCTCATCCGAAAAATTCAGCAGGTCTCTTCCGACGAAATGCGCAACGGCTCCAGCTACAGCCGCCATCGGTCCAACGTTGAATTTCTCCGAAGCTGCGGCCATTTCCTTAATAATTTCCGGGCAGTTACCTTTTATTTTTAAAGGTTCAAAAGAGACGGCGAATTCGGGATGTAATGCAATATAGTTTTCTATTTGCTCCCGGTATTTACAAATAGAGCTGAGCGCAATGTCCTTTAGATTACGTGATGTACGTATGTATAAATCGGTCTCTTTGACAATTACGCTGTAAGAGATCAGATCCTTATCCGTTACCCAGTTGCGATAAGCCCTCGGTTGATACATAACATTAGAAGTGCAGCTCCATTGCCCGCGGCGGGCAGGCCTTCAGGCATAGCCCGCAGGCAATACACTTGCCGGCATCGAAAGAAATCAGGCGTGAATCGGGGTCGAGTTTAAAAGCCTTCGTCGGGCATACGGTTACACATGCGCCGCAGTGCGTGCATCTCTCATCATTTCGTACAACATTCTGCCCGAGCGATTGGATGCGTACGCCTGTTTCGGTAAGATATTTTATACCCTTATCATAATTAGCCTGTTCTCCCCGAAGTTCGATAACCATTAATCCTTCGGCATCCGGAATAATCGATGCCTTCATAATGTTGAATTCAAGGTCATAGTCTTTTATGAGATGATAAACTATAGCCCTGTCTACAAGGCGAACAGGGAAGTGAAGCACTATTTTTTTTGAAACTATCATTAAAAACGACCTCGCTTGATAAAACTATTCTGTAACCGGACGCTCTTTCAGCGCTTTGGTTTTTAAACCGGATTCATTACCGGGTAGCGGTTCGACCGGCTCGGTTAAAAGGAAACGTCCGCATTTTATCCATTCTTTTAGTGTATCAGCAATGATTAAGGCGCGCGAGTAACTGGACAGCGATGCCGTTGGAATCGACTTGCCTTCGATTTCGATTTTACCGCTCTTTAAATCGGCATAGCTTACTTCGGCAACGACATTGGAAACCATATTCGGATAATCCGACGCATAATCGACGACCGGCGCAATAATATCAGCATCTGTGACGGTGGTGTATTCGAGTATTTCCTCGGATAAAATGGGAATCGGAATTCCAACACCGACCGTAAGACTGCATCCATATCCCATCATGCTGGTTCCTCTCAACCAATCGGGACTCATCTGTTTTAAATCGCCGATAAGCGCAAGCGTACCAGCACCCCTGGTAGGAACTCCCTTCTCATTCCGGGGAGCTGCCGGACTATGCTGTGTTCCCTGCCAGGCAACAAAACCGACGCCTCCTCCTAAAAATACCTTTGTGCCGATACCTATGGTTTTATAGTAGGGGTCATTCAATAGGGGTGATAATTGCCCCGAAGTAGAATAATTTACGTTCCCCATATTAGGTTTTAAGATTCCCATATAAGTGTAGATTACTTTTCCGGACTTGTTGATGGCGGCATTGTAATTCTGATAAGCATTACGCGGGTTAAACAACACTGCTTCGTTAATATCCTTGATGTTGATGAGGGTTTCCAGTTTTTTACGTGGATAACAGTCCGTTCCGTATGCTGTCACAGATAAACGTATATCTTTTCCGGCTACCAGTTCTTCTATCACATGCCCGCCGCCGT
>CAZGVH010000057.1:0-6507 GCA_964528955.1 uncultured Dehalococcoidales bacterium
TTACCGGTTTCAGCCGCTTTTTTCTCAAGCATCTCCCGGTATTCTATATCAGGAATTACCTTCGGAATATCCCAACCCTCAATTATCGCCCATACATACTGGCCGCTGCCGCCGACCAGCAACGGTATTTTTTTTCTATTGTATATATCGTCAATTGTAGACTTACACTGTAGCTGGTATTCTGCCAGGCTGAAAGATTCATCCGGATTTATTATGTCAATTAAATGGTGACTAACCTGGGACTGTGCATTTTTATCGGGTTTTGCCGTCCCGATATCCATAAACCTGTATACCTGCCGGCTGTCGGCGCTGACTATCTCTAAATTTATCTTTTGACAAATTTTAACAGCCAGATTGCTTTTTCCGACACCCGTGGGGCCCACAATGGCAATTATCTTTTTCATAAGCAGTACAGATAATAAAGTACTTGGAATTTAAGTAAGGGAAAAACGGGAAATATGTTATGTAAACTATCCCCTACTTTTTATTATACACAACAGAGGTTTGTTTAACCATGCTTATAAATTGTTCGGGTTTAAGGCTGGCTCCTCCCACCAGGGCGCCGTCTATCTCAGGTTGTCCGGCTAATTCAGCGATGTTTTCGGCATTGGCGCTCCCTCCGTAAAGAATGCGGATGTTGGATGCAGCATCTTTACCGTATAAAGAAGCTGCCTTTTGCCTGATAGCTCCGATAGTATCATTAGCCTGTTCGGCGCTGGCCGATTTACCCGTGCCGATCGCCCAGATCGGCTCGTAAGCAATGACGAGATTGCCGATATGCTCAACACCGGCTAAAGCCTGCTCAAGCTGCCTTTCAAGGACGTCTACTGTCAATCCGGATTGATTTTCTTCCAGTTTTTCACCGATGCAGAGAAGTGGATTAATTCCGTATTTGATAGCGGCTTTTACCTTATTATTGATATAAGCGTCGTCGTTGAAATACTGCCTGCGTTCCGAATGCCCGATGATAACATAGCTGCAAATATCTTTAATCATCAAAGGCGATACTTCACCGGTAAACGCGCCCTTATCCTCGTAGTGCATGTTTTGAGCACCGACTTTTATCGGGCTTTTTGCCAGTAATTCCGAGACTGCCTTTAGCGATATGAAAGGAGGACAGACAAGCTTTTCAACACCACCGACAGCTTCCAATTCTTTTTGCATAGCGCTGACTAGAGCCATAGCTTCGCTAATTGTGGTATTCATTTTCCAGTTACCGGCAATTAAAGGAGTTCTCATATCTTTTTAAGCTCCGTATTTATTGAGTTTCAAAGCATTTGCCATCGCCAGCGGCATTATATCCGTCGCCGGAATTCTTCCCAATCCACCGCAAATGCAGGCTGATTCCGAGAACTGTTTAACATTATCGGGACGGCACCACTGAGAGTTAATCAACACAGGCACCGGATGCCAGCTGTGCCCTTTAATCATAGCCGGGGTAGAATGGTCGCCGGCAACTACGATTACATCTGGTTTCAAAGCGGTAATCTCCGGTATAATTTTATCGACGTGCTCCAATGCCTTCACTTTTGCCGCAAAGTCGCCGTCTTCACCCCGCGCATCGGTTTCTTTTATATGAATAAAGAAATAATCATAATCTTTATAGCTCTGTTTCAGAGTTGCCATCTCATCTTCCATTGTAGGGCCGGTTTTTAATATTTCCATCCCGACCGCTCTGGCTAAACCCCGGTACATCGGATAACTGGCAATGGCTGCTGGTTTCAGTTTATATATCTCTGACATGGAAGGAAACTGTGGTTTTTCATCGAATCCGCGCAACAACAGCATATTAGCCGGGCTGTAACCGGCAAGGATATCCTTCGCTTTATCCAGAAACTTATTTACAATATCCGCCGTTCTCTGCGCAGCAGCACTGCCGGCTTTTACCTTTAACGGAGCCATACCCGTTTGCTGCGGATCGGAATCGGATATTTCGGGATTAAGACAATCACCGCGAAGCACCAGCGCCATACGGTGGTCTTTAACTGGCAAAGCAAATATATTTACGCCGTCGATAACAATATTATTTAGAAGCTCGCACAACCTGCTGCTTTGTTCCGTAGAAACGCGGCCGGCGCGCCTGTCGGTAATCAAGCCATCCTTATCGACTGTACAAAAATTACCGCGTGCCGCAATATCGCCCGGTTCCAGGGGATAATCAATCCCCATGGCTTCCAAAGCGCCGCGCCCGATACCATATATAACCGGGTCATAGCCGAATAACGCCAGGTGCCCGGGAGCGCTGCCGGCAGTTATTCCGGGACTAACCGGGTCGGATAATCCGCAGATACTTTTAGCCGCAAGCGCATCCAAATTGGGAGTATAAGCTGTTTCAAGTTCTGTTTTGCCGCTTTGGCTGTCAGGAAGCCCACCCATCCCGTCAATAACAAGTAAAATTATTTTCGACGGTGATGTTTTTGATATTTCTTTAATAAATTCGAGATTAATATTACCCAAAATATCTCACTCCGTTATCAACCAATTTATTTTGTATCTTTATCAAGCAATGCTTCGACTCCGGGAAGTGTTTCCCCGCTTAAGAATTTTAAAGAAGCGCCGCCGCCGGTAGATACAAAAGTCATTTTATCGCCCAGTTTCATTTCAGTTACTATTTCAGATGTCGAACCGCCGCCTATTATGGTAGTACCGTGAAGGCTGGCAATAATTTCCGCCATTATTTTTGTCCCTTCACTGAACTGCGGTATTTCATATATACCCATAGGGCCGTTCCAGAATACAGTGCGGCATTTTTCAAGCGCTTTCCTGAATTTGGTAATCGTCAATGTCCCGATATCTACAATATGTTTATCGACAGGTATATGCGCAATATCGACATTTTCGGTTACCGCTTTATCGTTTATCACATCGGCTACCAGCATATCGTCGGGAAGAACCAGCTTAACACCATTCAATTTAGTTTTCTCGATAATATCCGCCGCGGTATCGACTGAATCGTCGATTAAAGAAGCGCCTACTTCGTATGATTGAGCTTTCAAGAAAGTGGCCGCCATTCCTCCGCCGATAACTATGGTATTCACTTTACCCATAATATTATTCAGCATGGCAACCTTGTCGCTTACCTTAGCGCCGCCGAGGAGTACTCCGAAAGGATGCGGGGGTTCAGTTAATACCTTGCCGAGTGCATTGATTTCTTTTTCCAGCAATAATCCGGCTACGGAAGGAAGGTACTTTGTAACTCCGACAATTGACGCATGTTTCCTGTGCGCCGTACCAAAAGCGTCGTTTACAAAGATATCGCCATGCATTGATAGAGCCTTTGCAAAAGCATCGTCACCTTTCTCTTCTTCTTCGTAAAACCTGAGGTTTTCTAAAAGCAGTATATCGCCATTCTTCATTCCGGCGATAGCCTTATCTACTTTAGAACCGATGCAATCGTTCACAAATTCTACCGGGTGCCTTAAAACCTGTGAAAGATGTTGAGCAACGATAGCTAAAGTGAATTCGGCAGAAGGCTTCCCTGCAGGACGCCCCAAATGTGAACAGAGTATAATCTTTGCCCCCTGCTCAATAAGATAATCGATAGTAGGTAACGCAGCCCTGATGCGGCTGTCATCGGTAATGGCTCCAGTTTTATAGTTTAGCGGGACATTAAAATCTACCCTGACAAGTACCTTTTTACCGCTGACATCAATATCTCTGACAGTTAATTTATTCATTTGCACCCTTTTATCAATAGAATAAAATAAATCAGGTAATTTCGATACCTGATATTACGGGTATAATTATATATCATTCTCACTTAACAGTGAATACTTTTAACATCAGGCAATAATGCCATTGTTTCCCTGACTATTCCATCAGCATCCAGCCCGTATTTTTCTCTTAATATTGACGGGGTTCCGTGTTCTACAAACTTATCGGGAATACCGATTGTTTTAACTTTTACGTCGGATATTCCGGCTTCCTGTAACAGCGATAATAAACTGCTGCCGAATCCTCCGTTAAGCACGTTTTCTTCAACGGTAACGATATTTTTTATACGGCGGGCAGTGTCCAGTAAAATAGCGGCATCCAGCGGCTTTACAAAACGGCTGTTGATAACGGTGGCGTTAATTCCTTTTAACGACAACTCTCCGGCTGCCTGCAATGAATAAGGCACCGATGCCCCGACCGCCATTATGGCTACGTCATTGCCGTATTTCAATATTTCCGACGTACCGATCGGGATCATTTTAAAAGAACTGTCCATAGCGATACCGGTTCCGGCGCTGCGGGGATACCTGATAGCCATCGGGTGTTTGGTTTTTGTTGCGGTATATAATAAGTGCTGCAACTCATTTTCGTCTTTAGGCGCCGATATGATTAAATTCGGAACCAGTGACAGATAAGATAAATCGAAGATGCCCTGATGCGTTTTTCCGTCATCGCCGACAATTCCGCCGCGATCGATAGCAAAAATAACCTGCAAATCCTGCAAACAGACATCATGTATTATCTGGTCGAAGGAACGCTGCAGGAAAGTGGAATATATAGCAACTACAGGTATATAGCCCTGAGTAGCCAGTCCGGCGGCAAAAGTTACCGCATGCTGTTCGCATATACCGACGTCGAAAACCCTGTCGGGAAATTCGCTCTGAACCATGCTAAGGCAATTCCCTTCGGGCATCGCCGGCGTAATAACCACCAGTTTCGGTTCCTGCCTGGCAAGCTGTAATATTGTATGTGCAAATACTTCGCTATAAGTCGGAATTGTTTTCTCCTGAGGTTTACATTTTGGAGAGACCCCGTGAAAATAAACCGCATTCCCTTCGGCAGGTGTATATCCTTTCCCTTTTACGGTCGATATGTGAATTAACGTCGGCTTATGACTGTAATCCCTTGCCTGTACCAGAGCTGTCTCAAGGTCTTTCAGATTATGCCCATCGATCGGCCCCATATATGCCATTCCGAATTCTTCCCAGATGGTCGTAGGCATTACGAATCCTTTAATACTGCTTTTAATCTTATTCCCGAAATCCCAAAACTTTTTCCCGAAAGGCAAAAAGCCGAGAATTCTCTTACTTCTCTCACTGGCACGGTAATAGCGCTTATCGAAACGAATCTTACTGAATATTTTGGATAATGCCCCCACTGTAGGCGATATAGACATACCGTTATCGTTCAGAATGACAATCAATTTCGAACCGAGATAAGGAAGGTTATTGAAGGCTTCAAGAGCCATGCCTCCTGTTGCCGCTCCATCGCCGATTACAGCGATTACATGGTAGTCTTTTCCGTCGAGGTCCCTTGCTTTAGCCATTCCCATAGCGGCAGAAACGGATGTGCTGGCATGACCTGTACCGAAAGGGTCATGAGGACTTTCATCACGGGACGTAAATCCCGATAACCCGCCGTACTGGCGCAAAGTATTGAATTCGTCTTTCCTTCCGGTCAATAATTTATGGGTGTATGACTGATGCCCTACATCCCAGATTATTTTATCATCGGGGCTGTTGAATACCCTGTGAAGAGCAATTGTCAGCTCGACAACTCCGAGACTGGATGCCAAGTGTCCTCCGTTAACCGTTACGACAGAAACAATTTCATGCCTGATTTCATCAGCCAGTTGCTCGAGTTGCTTGATTGTAAGTTTTTTCAAGTCCGCGGGGCAATTTATTTTAGCTAATAATTCTGACATTTTAAACACTCAATAAAACATTAATCCATAAATATAAAATATGTATAAATAGAAGCTAACACTTATACTAGCAATGAAGTCAAAAGGTTGTCAAGCAATTCCCTGATTAACTTGACGTTTTAACGAACTGTTTGCTAGACTGCTCTATATTTATCCCGATATCAGGAAATTTTTTTGATCGAAGCTATTAAAAATTTAGACATTCTAAAAGAATTTATTGTCCTTATTTTATCGGCCGCACCGATTAGTGAGCTTAGAGGAGCTATTCCTGTAGCTATTAATTCATTCGGATTTCATTGGTACTATGCCTTCTTTTTAGCCATAATCGGAAATATGCTTCCAGTTCCGCTTATTTTATTATTCATGGAATCTGTCACAAGATGGCTGAGCAAGATTCCGGTTATGAAGAAATTTTTCGACTGGCTATTCGAAAGAACCAGAAATAAAAGCGGTCAGATACAAAAATATGGTAGTTTAGGGTTAATTTTGTTTGTCGCAGTTCCATTGCCAATTACTGGAGCGTGGACCGGCTCGATAGCAGCAGTTCTTCTGGGAATCGGATTTAAAAGGGCATTCTTTTCTATTTTTATCGGTGTGATTATAGCCGGTATTATAGTAACCTGTCTGGCCCTTCTAGGTTGGGCCGGAGCCATAATAGCCGGAGTTGCCCTTTTGGGATTAGCTGTATACGGATTTCTCAAAACAAGTAATAAGAAACAAGATAACTGAAGTCAACATGATTATTTTACTCTTGCCGCTAATTATTATAAAATATTGATGTTGTTTTTACTTCTCCCTGTAGCTCAGCCGGATAGAGCAACTGCCTTCTAAGCAGTGGGTCGAGAGTTCGAGTCTCTCCAGGGAGGCCA
>CAZGVH010000058.1:0-6501 GCA_964528955.1 uncultured Dehalococcoidales bacterium
TACAGGCGACAATAAACCATGACTACGCCGCTTTTTACAGGCAGGAAATAGACTACAGGAAACAGTTGAAAAATCCCCCGTTCACGAAGCTGATAAAGATGACTTATGTCCATGCCAACGATACGGTTTGCCGTAACGAAGCGGAGCGTATGAAAAAACAATTATCACTAGAAGTAGACAACGCCGGGCTTTTCGGCATAGATATACTGGGGCCGTCCCCGGCTTTCATCCAGAGGCTGCGCGGCAGGTACCGCTGGCAGATCATCCTGCGCGGGGCTGACCCCGATGCCCTGCTTTCAAAAATCGACATACCGCAGGGTTGGATTATCGACGTTGACCCGGTCGGTCTCTCTTAGATATCGGACATGCTGATTCTGAACCAGCCTGCCTATTCAGATAATATCTTCCATTTATATTTATACAAGCGCCTTTCCATCTAATTATATATATATTGACATTCGTCGGCTTGCTAACTAAAATAAATCTATGATTAATAACAAAAACGGGTTAGGTGAAGTAATCAGGCAGCAAAGGGTATCCATCCCTCTGACACTGCAGGAACTTGCCAGACTGGGTAAAGTATCCCCTTCGCACCTGGGACGCATCGAAAGAGGCGAAAGGTATCCGTCCGCCCGCATATTGCGCAAAATAGCTAAACCGTTGGGATTCGAAGAAGACGAACTGTTTACCCTCGCCGGTTATTTATCGTCCCCTCAAAGCGGTTCCGCTTCGGATGTAAGCCCCAGCTACAATAACGGAAGGTTAGACCCCTATGTAGCCAAGGTCCTGGCTCAAGAACCTCCCGATGTCCAGTATGCGGTTATCGGTATCCTTACCATGCTTAAAAACATCGCCAGAAATATCGATAAATAGCCCTTAACCGGATACGGCCACTGTATTTCCTGCTTGCTAATCCGCATATTCATAAGGTATAGTTTGTTCTATGACCGCACTTAATGACAGACATCCCGATATCGCTATCGGTGAATCGCACTTCCGCTTATTAAATGTAATCAAATCCTTCATTAAGGAATGCAATATAGAAGGTTACATTGTCGGCGGGTTTATTCGCGATACTATCCTGAACAGGGATATCGACGATATCGATATCGCAATTTTAGCGGATTCACTGGATTTCTCGCCGCTACTGGCGCAGCAGTTGAACGCCAAATGCATTCCGATGGATAAGACCAATAAAGTTGCCCGTATTATTTTAAAAGACGCGGGGGCTGCCGGAACGCAGCATATAGATGTCTCTACAATAGTAAATAATATAGAAGACGACCTTTCTCGGCGTGATTTTACTGTCGATGCCATGGCAATTTCACTGGATAATATCGATACTATAAACGGCTGCAATATCATCGACCCGTTTAACGGACAGCGGGATATCGAGCAAAAAACCCTGCGGACAGTGAATGACAAAGCCTTCGAGGCGGACCCCTTGAGACTGCTTAGAGCCGTAAGACTCGCGGCGGAAGCAGGATTTACCATCAACAGCGAAACGGAAGAACTGATTAAAAAACAGTCCGGTCTGATAAACAATGTTGCTGGTGAAAGAATCCGCGAAGAGCTGTTGAAGCTGCTGGCTGTTCCTGAAACAGGCAACCTCTTCCTTTATATGGAAGACCTGGGATTGATTAGCGCCATGATGCCGGAATTGATACCGTCCAAAGGTCTGGAACAACCGAGCGAACACTACTGGGATGTCTTTACCCATTCCATTAAAACTATCGATGCCGTCGACTATATACTGGGAAGCGGCGAGTGGCAATACAGCAGCGATGCCATAAAAACGGTACCCCGCTCGAGCGAACTGGAAACATATTTTAATGAAAGAATCAGCGCCGGCAGCACGCGCCTGTGGCTGCTGAAACTGACAGCGCTATTGCATGATATTGCCAAGCCTAAGATGAAATTCATCGACGAGAACGGTAAAATCCGTTTTTACGGGCATCCCAAAGAAGGCGCCCCAATGGTAGCCGCGATTATGGAACGGCTGCGTTTCAGCAATAAAGAAATCAGGATGGTTGAAGAAATTACCAGGCACCACCTGCGCCCGACCCAGATGACACAAATGGGGATGGTAACCGACCATGCTATTTACCGTTTTTTCCGCGATGTGGGCGAAGTAGCCGTAGATACCCTTTTCTTCACCCTGGCAGACCACCTGGCGGCACGCGGCCCTACCCTCGACCTTAAAAACTGGCAGCAGCATACCGCGACTGTACGTTACATTCTTGAAAAACATGCGGAACAGCAAAATAAAATTGTATTTCCGCGATTGATAAGCGGTAAAGATATTATGACGGAGTTCGGACTGGATGCAGGCCCCAAAATAGGAGAACTGCTGGAGGCTTTAAAAGAAGCGCAGGCGTCCGGGGAAGTGGAAAACAGGGCCGGCGCGCTGGATTATATCAAGGGTTTGTTAAATAATTAAATACGGCAAACTTTATTTTTTATAAAAATAGTGTATAATCTAGGGAATTTATAAAAAAATTTTCCCGGACAATATTAATTTTACAGGTTGAATAAATGAGAAAAAACAAATCACTGTATATCGTTTTGTGCGTTTTACTGGCATTTTTTCTGCTGGCATCGTTCATAGTATTTCCTCTGGATAAAGGACTCCTCGGCAACCTCGGCGTTTTACTGGGGAGAGACCTGCAGGGCGGCACCTACCTTGTTTACGAAGCCGACCTTTCCACTGTCGAATCCGGTACCGAATCGGAAATTATGAAAGGTGTAGCCAACGTAATTTCCAACCGCATCAATCCCCTGGGTGTCACCGAATCCTCGGTTGAAATACAGGGAGAAAATCAGATAGTGGTGGAAATCCCAGGTGTCAGCCTGACGGATACCCAGAAAGCTAACCTGGGCAATACCGCTCTGCTGGAATTCCGTGAACTGACAACCGTTGACGGTAAGGAACAATGGATTCCGGCAACCGGAACGATAGACGGAGAAACGCTTGCCCTCACCAGCGCTTATTTTAAAGACAATACATCTGTTCAAAAAAGTGAAATCGGCAAAATTTATCTTGTCTTCGAATGGGATGAAACGGGAAGCGAACTGTCGAAACAAATAACCACCCGGTTGATGGGTGAACAACTGGCAATCTTTGAAAACGGCGAGCCGTTATTAACCGAAGAAGGGCATATGATTGCCCCTACGATACAGGCTGTGATAATCGATAAAGGTCAAATAGAAGGTTTAGGGCTCGATGTCGCCATGAATCTGTCCGAACAGTTGAATGCCGGACGCTTACCGGTATCGCTTGAAGTTATATACGAAGAAACGGTCACTCCAACATTAGGTTCCAACTTTGTAGAACTCAGCTTGATGGCGGGTATTGTCGGGCTCTTCCTGATAATGTTATTCATGTGTCTTTATTACCGCATGCCGGGTGTCGTCGCATCGCTGGCGCTGATATTTTATGCCGTACTGGTACTTGCCATATTCAAGATAATCCCGGTAACGCTTACTCTTGCAGGTATCGGCGGTTTCGTTTTGTCAATCGGTATGGCCGTAGATGCCAATGTCCTGATATTCGAGCGTATGAAAGAGGAATTGCAGATGGGACGCACGCTGGGAGCCGCTACCGAATCTGGCTTTAAACGCGCCTGGTCTGCCATTAGGGATTCCAATATAACAACTATGCTGGTCTGTATCATCCTGTTCTGGGTAGGCAGCAGCACCGTCGAAGGAGCTCAGGTCAAGGGTTTCGCTCTGACACTGTTTATCGGTATTTGTGTCAGCATGTTTACGGCGATTACTGTCTCCCGTTCTTTGCTGAGATTGTTTATCGGCACTAATTTATCCAAAAAGACTAGCTGGTTCACTCCTTATATCGAAAGGAAATTAAAAGAAAGCAATGATTAATATAATTAAAAAACGATTCCTGTTTTTTACGATTTCCATAACGGCTTTGCTGATTTGCGTTGTCTTCCTTATAGCGGCAGGGCTGAATATAGGGATGGACTTCTCAGGCGGTTCACGCCTGACGATAAGCTTCGAACAGCAGGTTAATCTGGAAGACCTGGAGACGGAACTCACATCTATCGGTTATGGCAATGCTATCGTTCAGGGTACCAGCGGCAGCGATTTTATTATCCGCACGTCCAAACTGACCGCAGATGATAAAGTAAATATTAAGGAAAATCTGACTGCAACATTCGGCGAATTTACAGAAAAAGGATTCGAGGATATTACACCGGAAACGGCGCTGGGAACCGCCAGGATCGCTGTAATCGGTTTAGTTCTGGCTGCAATAGGTATCATGATTTATATTACATGGGCTTTCCGCACCATGCCGAAACCTTTCCGTTACGGTGTTTGCGCCGTTGTTGCGCTTATTCACGATACTCTAATTGTACTTGGTATCTTTTCCATAATGGGTATCTCGTTGAACTGGGAAGTCAACCTGATGTTCATTACTGGTATACTGGCTGTTATCGGTTACAGCGTCAACAATATCGTCGTCATTTTCGACAGAATTCGTGAAAACGTGAAAGCTAATCCAGGCGCCAGTTTCGAGATGGTAGTCAACAACAGCGTTACCCAGACATTTTCGCGTTCCATAAATACCAGTCTTACGACATTAGTAACGGTGCTGGCTTTGATCCTCTTTATCGGAACCAACATCAACAGCTTTGCATGGGCGTTGTTTATCGGTATCCTGGCCGGGACTTTCGATTCGCTGTTCATTGCTCCTTCGCTATTGGTAGTCTGGGAGAAAAAAGAATGGCGCCGTTTCATCGACTGGCTGCCGTTTTTTAAGAAGAAAACAGTAGAATACTAATACAAGCCTTCCAATCACCTTTTATATTTCTGTAAACAGGATTTACGGATATGCTGGCAACCAGAGAAAATGTATCCCGTTTAGCCATCGTTTCTATCGGCGCATTAATATTAATGAAGCTGATAACCAGTTTTGTTACCGGAAGCATCGGCATTCGCGCCGATGCTTTTCACAGCCTTATCGACCTGACCGGAGCCGTAATCGGATATATCGGCATTAAAATCTCTTCGAAACCGCCGGATAAGCGGCATGCTTTCGGACATGGTAAGGCTGAAAATATCTCAGGCACTGTTATTTCCCTCCTTATATTCGCCGCAGCCGTTCTTATTGCCTACCAGGCGATAAACAGGATTATTTCCGGCGGAGAGGTGGAACTGGTTACCGTCGGCATTTTCGTAACCGCCGCCGCCATCGTAATCAACCTGATTTTTGCCAGGTATGCGCTCGATGTTGCTCGTAAAACGGACTCGCTGGCGCTGGAAGCCACCGCCCGCGATATGCTGGCCGATGTTTACAGCTCGATTGCCGTACTGGTCGGATTAATACTGGTACTGATAACCGGACTGACTATTATGGATTCGGTGGTAGCGCTACTGGTAGCATTGGTTATATTCCGAACTGCTATCATCACCTTCAAGAAATCATTTTCCGGAATAATGGACGCCGGATTGCCGAAGGAAGAAGAAGATATTATAAAATCGGTGCTGACGGAGCATAAGGACCGAATCGTCGGCTTTCATGCCCTGCGCACGCGCAAATCCGGCAGCCAGCGCTTTGCAGACCTGCACCTGGTGATGCACCGGAAAACCAGCGTCGAGGAAGCGCACAATATGTGCGACCATCTGGAAGAAGACCTGAAGGAAAAGCTACCCAGGATTAATATTACTATCCACATCGAACCATGCGACTCTAAATGCGGTTGGTGCATCGATTCCGCAAAAAAGACGGATTAGACGATAAGTTGTATACCGGATACAATGAACCAGACTCCGAAACCTGCCATCAACAAACCGGCAGCAATGAATACCAGCGCCTGAACCGTCGCGCCCCACATGTGATGCGTTTTATAGACTACCGCTGAAACAAAGGAAAGCCATACCAGGTCGCAAAGCCAGTGCACTATGATAAATACTGCCAGCCCCACCGCAACGACCTCCCAGTAAGCCATAAACTTCATCAATAACAGGACGCCTACGGTAGCCCACCACATCAGAAAAAAGGGATTGAGCCCGGTCATAACGGCCCCGGCGGCAAAAGAGTTATATCTTATATCCCTGGTTCCGGCACTTATTTCTTTCGGCGAGCGCAGCATACCTGCTGCCAGCCATATCAGCATAACACCGCCGAGAATACTGAAAACAAACTGAACAACTGAATTTTCAAAAAAGTGAGACAGCCCAAAATACAACAGTATGATTAAAGGAACTTCTACAACTGCATGCCCCAACGACATCAAAGTCCCCGCCCAGGGGGATTTGAAGCTCTTGGTAACGGCGACGGCAAACATCGGCCCCGGAGCTATAACACCGGAAAGTGAAGTCCCGACAACGGTCATCAGCATGGCAAACATACGTTAAACCTTATAAAATACAGTAATTATCTATTATAGCATTTATAGGTTGTTCTCTCTTAACGCAAGCCGATTTGCTATAATAAAGACCGTCAATTGCTCTGTTAAGGAGGATAATATGGAATTTTCA
>CAZGVH010000059.1:0-6479 GCA_964528955.1 uncultured Dehalococcoidales bacterium
TGTGCCTGGCCGGATTTATTGGCTTTTTCCAGGATTTGAAGTAACTTGATCTGGCTCTGCGGCGAAAGAGCGGTTTCCGGTTCATCCAGAAAATAGATGCCCTTGATTTTAAGGCGGGATTCAAAAAAAGCTATCAAGGATTGTCCATGAGACTGCGTCAACAGGGAGCTGCCGCCGAAATAATCCAGTATTCCCGGGCTTGAATGAGCCCATTCATCCAGGAAACGGGCGAAATCCTGGAATATTTGAGAAGCAAAGAATGAACCCGGAACGGGACCGTCGGCCCAATCCGTCTGGATATATTTATAAAGCTCATTTTCATAAGAATTATACTTGTAGCGGGTGCGCTCGGTATCTTCCCAGATATGTATACCACACCGGCGACAAATGGCTTTTAACAGGGTGGATTTCCCGGTTCCGTTTTCCCCCACAAAGAAAGTTACCGGACGGGTAAAGGAGATGCTATCGGTATTTTGCAGGACGTTCAAGTTAAAAGGGTAAAAATCTCGCGTGGGAAATTCCTTCGATGAAATCGCTATCCGGTTGAGGTGCATTAGCAGTTCTCCTTTGGTAAATAATTGGAAATATTTAAGAAATAAATTGTGTAAATAATAGCACTGAAAATACGTGGTCAGCAAAATTTTAACCGTGTTTTGATTTCTTAATCCAATGCCATTATACGAAAATCAGATGGGAAGAAGATAACGATAGATGCTGTTATTTATAATAGATCTTATGTTAGACAGTAAAATTAACAAGAGCTATAATTAGGCAATATTATCTGGACAGAAATTAAATCAGATGAAAGAAACCGTATCTATAAACAAAGAGCTTTGCACAGGCTGCGGCGTATGCATCAAGCTGTGCCCACAACAAATACTTTATCTGGACAAAACTACGAATACCTGTGCCGTGTCCGACCAAAGCAGGTGTGATAAACTGCGCGGTTGCGAAAGAAGATGTCCCACCGGAGCTATAAAGATTAATTAACACCCTGATCTTATTTATTAACAGGAGCGCCTGATAATGAAAAATATACGAGTCATTCTTATTTTCAGCTTAATACTTGCCTGTTTATCCGGGGCATTGATGTTATCAGCCTGCGGCTCGGATGCTGTAGCAAAAGAAGGGGATACCGTCCGGGTAGATTACACTTTAAGCCTTGATGACGGCACTGTATACCAGACGACGGTCGGCGGTAACCCTCTTGAACTTGTTATCGGCAGCGGTAATTATCTCGCCGCCTTTGAGGAAGCTATCGTGGGTATGAAGATAGGGGAATCCAAAACGATTACTATTGCGGCGGCTGACGCCTATGGAGAATACCGGGAAGACCTCGTTATTACCGTAAAACGCAGTCAAATACAAAACGGGGAAAATGTAAAGGTAGGAGATTACCTTTTATTGACAGACAGCAGCGGAAATTCCACCCAGGTCAAGGTTATCGATACTACCGATAATAACGTAACAATAGATGGTAATAGTCCCCTGGCAGGTGAAGATTTAACCTTTAAAATCGATTTGTTAAAGATTAACTAAACTCCGGTCGCTGATTTTTTTATCAGGTCTTATCGTAAATAGTTCAAAAATATGGCAAAATCATATCTAACCTACAGATACAAACAAACCGGTAATAAACGGTATTAACCAGATAAGCCAAACGAAAACGCTAAAATGATGAAAATTTACTATGGCTTTCTCATCCTTGCGTATAATTACAGTACTTGCCCAGACAGCGTGAATAAACATCAATAAAATTGCCAGTACACCGGTTATACCGTGTATATCAAATCCGATTTGTCCGGCATATTCGAACATGATTCCGGTTCCCGCTGTATCAAAACATAAACCGCCCCAGAAAAAAAGGAGGTGCCAAACCTTTAACCTGCCGGCAAATCTTTCACTCCAAACTCCTATGGAATATAGCAACAACGCTACAAATATGAATGCAGAAGCAATAATAATTTGTTCCGGCATAACTTAAATCCCCTCTTTTGGTCTGGTTTAATTCTATTTTATTAACGGGTGTTAATCGGTTCGACTCCGGTCATGGTTACTCTTTACTATTTTTTTAACGCTCCGGTTCTTCGATAAGCCCCGTTTAAATCCTATTGTAATATAAAAGATAGCGCTATAGTAGCGTTTTATGCGGATATTTATCAAATATAACAAACTTTCCTGCATAACAGTTATCCTATAATATTGACTCAATCTAAAAACATCATTAATATTTAGTGGTTATGAAACAAAATTATGAAGATAATCTGGCTTTTGACAGAATCGACTTCAAGGCCAATCCCTTGAAAAGGGGGGAATATGAAAGTTACATCTTCAATAACTGCGATTTCTCTGGGACAGATCTCTCGGAAATAAAATTTATCGATTGCAGCTTTATTTATTGCAATCTGAGTTTAGTTAAACTGGTCAAGACAGCCCTGCGGGATGTTCAGTTCAAAAACTGTAAAATGCTGGGTCTTCATTTCGACGACTGCAACGATTTCGGTCTTTCATTCAGATTTGAAGACTGCGTACTCAACGATTCTTCATTCTATAAAATGAAAATTCAAAACACCATCTTTAAAAAATCACAGTTGCACGAGGTGATTTTCACGGAATGCGACCTGTCGAATTCGGTTTTTGACTGCTGCGACCTGTCGAGAGCCATATTTGAAAACACTATAATCGAGAAAGCCGATTTTCGGACTTCTTACAACTTTTCAATCGACCCGCAGATTAACAGGATCAAAAAAGCAAAATTCTCTTTAAGCGGATTAGCGGGGCTCCTGGATAAATACGATATTGTAATCGACGGCTAAATAGATACTGCCGGACAGTACCTGATATCGCCCGGCAGCATATTAAACAGATCTAGACACTGGATATTACCAGTAATAATAGACATCGTATGAACCGTCCCAGAAAGGCTTGTCTACGTCCGCATCGTTAACGAATCCTCGGTCTTCCCAATAACCTTTGTAGACATCATTGTAGGATAGCTCTATCTTGGTAACCCACCTTATCCACTTATATCCCCATTTGCTGTCCGCCACCAGTTGAAAAGGAAAACCCTGTGTCGGGGTAAGGATAACCCCGTTCGCCTTGTAGGCAAGAATAATATCGTTATCCATGATGTATGAAATAGGGAAAGAGGTGGTATAACCGTCAGCCGCATGAAAGATGACTGTCACCGCCTGCGGCATCGGATTCGTTTCCCCTATCAATTCCCGTACCAGCACTCCTTCCCAGAGAACGGTCGCATCCCAACCGTCGACACAATGCAGGGTCGAAACCTTTTTATAATTTTTAAAGTCGCCGATAACTTCATCGTATGTATAACTTTTTTGCTCATTGACCAAACCTTTGATCTCCAGGATATAGCTCTCCTTATCTACATACTGGACGCCATTTATAGCCGGTTCTCTAACGTCGGTGAGAGAATTCAGATTGGCGCCTTTATATTCTGTTATCTCTACGGTTTGCAAAACTCCATCCATATTTCTATAAACCTGGTTCCCGATTATAATTACGGCTACCAGCGCCACAACCATAGCTAAAGCTTTTAAAATGTTAGGCAGTTTTTTCACCTTGTATCACCTCCCGTTAATTTTTACGCCCGCTCAAACGTGTAAAATTGCCGGTAATGAGGAAAACAGAAGATACCGACAATGTTTCCTTTCAATATTCGTGTTTATATAAAACTTATATAACAACTTCCTTTACATTTACCATTTTATTATGTAATTAGTCCGACACATAGGACTTATATCACAATAAAGCTGAAAGCGCTTGAAAAAGAGGTGAGCGCTGAAGCAAATGAAGATACGAAAATGAAAGATTAAATTCCAAAAAATAGCAGATTTGTTTTATTTTGTATCCTGTTCAAGTTCTACAGGAATACCCTCTTTTATCAATATTGAAAAGAATTTTTCCTGTATATCCTGGCTATCCGGCAAATTTATAAAGGCAACCGATAAATTCCCGTTGCAACTGATGATACCGCATGTTAACTTAATATACCGGGATAGGTTAGCCATAGTATCGAGTCTATCTATTTTTCCCTGTATATTCTTCGGAAAATCCACGACTCCCATGTTGGTTAAATTGCATGTAAAGCCGCGTTCATAAAACAGCGAATAAAAAGGTCTGATAAAGGCTTTTTTAATAAATAAAGGCACTCTGTCGATTAAATTGAAATATTGCATATTTTCGCTGATGCGCTTGTTCAGATATTCTTCAGTTAACGCCATTTTTGACTGTTCGTGTATACGTTCGAGTATATTTTTAAAAGTATCTCTTTCTTTATCCGGGGTAATACCAAGTAGATAATAATAGGAAAAATTACGCAACGTTTGCGCGTTATAAAACTTGCGCAGGTCTACAGAAACGTTTATTTTAATTGGCAACAATTTTTTGGGATTCTCCTCTTTTTGCCTGATTAGCAACGAAGATACAAGTACGGCTGAAAGATACTCAGTAACGCTGACCTTATATTCGTGAGTTTTTTCCAAGATATCCCGTATTTTTATTGTGCCCACGGTCAACGTTAATTCACTATTCGGGTTATTCCCTTCTGAAATATGATAAGCTTTTTCCCCCTTGCTGAATCCCGGTTTGCCCTGACGACAATATTTGGACATACAGTCTTCATATTCTTCGCCTCTGGGGATTTCATAATTATCCGGAATGCCGTTATTTTGAATAAATGGATTGTCTTTTAATGTAAAATACTGCCCCAGTAAAGTTCTCAAAAATACGATTGCACCGTAACCGTCTGCAAGTGTATGATGCATTTCCAGGCTGATCTTTCTGTCGTGATAATAAACCTTTAGAAGCGCTTTTGGCTTTTTTTCACGAGAAAAGGGAATGCCGTTGTCGTCTTTTACTACATATTCCATACCGGATTTCTTGAAATAGAACCAGAAGAACCCCTGCCTGATAACAACTGTAAAATAAGGAAATCCGGGGAGGGTGCGATTTAAAGCCTCTTGTAAAATAACAGGGTCTACAATTTCAGTTAATACAGCAGTTAAACGAAACCAGGGTTGATATTTTTCAGTCATGATGCAGGCAAATATCTTTGCTGTCCTGTCTAACTGATAACGGTCTTTTTCTTTCATCTTGTTTGTTTATACAGGTACAATAAAAATTGACATCCTCTTGGCTGGTTTCAGCCGCTGCCGCATTTATTATTCTATTTACCGGAACGTATCAATACGACCGGTATTTTCGAATTATGTACCACCCGCTCAGCAACACTGCCCATAAACCAGTGTGCAGGCCCTGTACGTCCATGAGTAGACATGGCAATTACATCAACTTTCTTTTGTTCCGCTGTTTTTAAAATAGTATTTGCAGCAGACCCTTCCGCCAGTATAATTGAAACTTTAAATCCCTCCGACTTCAACTGTGATTCTATCCCCGCCATATACTTTTTACCGGCGGCTTCCTCCTCGGCAATCGTTTCCGCGGCAATTGCGGGGTCTGAAAAAGCAAACTCCACAGCCGGATTGGCGACGACGTTCAAAAGCAATATCTCTGCTCCTTCGGAATACGCCAATGCCTTGGCATGAGGCAACACTTCTTCGGCTGTTTTAGAACCATCAAGAGGTACAAGTATTTTTTTATACATAGACTCCCTCCTTTAATACTCCGGTTCAGAATTAACAAAACAAACTAATGCCTTGTTGGTCTCAGTAATATTATACACCTGTAACATTCCGATATGGTTACTGATTTTTAAATATTTATGGAATTCCCTTATACGCAAATCCAAAAAGATGAAGGATATTACATCAACTACTTATATAATTTAACATACCACTACTTTGTTTCACTTCGGTACTATATAATTAATTGTATGAAACGCATATATAAAATAATCATAGCTTGTTTCTTAGTCATTGTTTTTGTACTGACTGCGCTGCCATATCTGATCCCGGTTTCACATGTTGAAAGCGAAGCCTCCGTCCAGTCTTTAATGAGTCCGTCTGGGAAATTTTTAAATATCGAATCCTC
The DNA here is from genome assembly GCA_964528955.1 of uncultured Dehalococcoidales bacterium. GTDB lineage: Bacteria > Chloroflexota > Dehalococcoidia > Dehalococcoidales > UBA5627 > UBA5627. The sequence goes on from CAZGVH010000059.1 coordinate 6,016, forward strand.
TGATATCTATATCGAGGAACATGGACCGGTTACTGGAGAGGCGATCGTACTCATACACGGGTTCGGCGGCTCCACGTTTAGCTGGCGCAATAACATACCATTTCTCGTTGAAAACGGATACCGCGTTATCGCGCTGGATTTGAAAGGCTTCGGTCTTTCAGGCAGAGACTTTCAATCCGGTTATTCACATAAAGCGCAGGCTGCAATTGTAAATAAGGTATTGCAGCAAACCGGCATCGAGCAGGCTTACCTGATAGGTCACAGTATGGGAAGCAGCGTGATGTTTCACTTCGCTCATTTATACCCCGAAAAAGTACTTGGAATTATCAGCGTCGACGGTTCCTTAATTCTAAAGAAAAGCTCGAGCTTCCCGAACGTGTTGCTTAAGTTTCCGCCTTTTCAAAGAGCCGGAAGAGTAATTATAACAAACTACCTGAGCAAGGATAGATTCAGTTCGATATTGG
>CAZGVH010000060.1:0-2493 GCA_964528955.1 uncultured Dehalococcoidales bacterium
AACTTCGCCTTCCATCGGCCTTTCTTTTGCGGTATCGGGCAGGACGATTCCTCCCCTGGTCATTTCCTCACGCTCAATCGGTTTGACGACAATACGGTCAGCTAACGGTTGTAATTTAATTGCCATTCATTTCCTCCTTTTCGGCTTGATTTTATTAAACTAACAACGTTTTTCATATTATTAGCAATCTCAAAGGGAGACTGCTAACTTAAATATAATAAAACAAAAAAATATTTTCTGCAACTGGTAGACGGCAGGAGATTTAGAACGTACGGAATGCCAAAGACAAGAAAAGCTTAATTGCTTTTGTTTTTTATTTCAGGCTCTTTTAATCTTGTAAAATCCGCTTGTTTTCTAAGTATTAAAAGCTGCTATCGATTACGTCAACTTAAGTCCGGGTACTACATCGACATCTAAAGGGCTTATTTTACCGCTTCTTAAACGGAAATAACCGCAGGAAGCCACCATGGCGGCATTATCGGTGCAAAAAACCGGCTTCGGAATAAGTACCGGAACATGCGATTTCTCGACAATTCGCCTGCGCAGCATACGGTTGGCTGCAACTCCGCCGGAAAGTATTATTTGCCTGACATCGTTTTGCAGTGCCGCTTCGACGGTTTTTCCCACCAGAACATCCACTACGGCTTTCTGAAAACTGGCAGCCAGGTCGGCAATATTATCCTTACCGATTTTGCCTTCTTCGCTCAACTTCTGAAGATAGGTTTTTATGCCGCTGAAACTGAAATCGTTGGTGCCTTTTATCCAGGAGTGGGGAAGGTCTATACAGGGGTTGCCATTTTCAGCCGCTTTGTCAATGGCAGGACCTCCCGGATAACCTAATCCCAGTATGCGTGCAGCCTTGTCAAAGGCTTCTCCCGCGGCGTCGTCACGGGTTCTGCCGAGCATGGTGTAATCCCCGTGCCCTCTCATAAGCACGATATCGCTGTGTCCGCCGGAAACAATCAGGCATAGCAGGGGAAACAGCGGTTCGCTTTCCCCCAGCCAGTTGGCGTACATATGCGCCTCCAGGTGGTTGACACCTACCAGCGGCAACCCCTTGACAGCGGCCAGGGCTTTGGCAACGCTGGCGCCGACAAGCAACGAGCCGGCCAGTCCGGGCCCGACGGTGACGGCAATCCCGCCTAAATCATCCCACCCGGTTTTGGCATACTCCATCGCTTTTTGAACGACCGGAATAACCGAAAGAATGTGTTGCCTGGATGCCACTTCGGGGACGACTCCGCCGTAGCGGGCATGGATTTCAACCTGCGAAGCGATTTCATTCGAAAGCACCGCTTTCCCGTCTTCAACTATGGCGGCGGCCGTTTCATCGCAGGAAGATTCGATTCCGAGTATTTTCATAACAGCCCATTATATCACAACAACCCGATATTTCGGAGCCTATACTTTTGACACCCGTACTTGCCGATGTTATTATTGTTTTGTTGCACTTAGAAGAGTCAATATTGAGAATTCGATATGTTAATTACGTATGAATTTCAGATAAGGTGAGGTAAAAATGTCTGTAGAAGCATGGTATTTAGTGCTTCTGGCTATCTGTATCCTTTTTTCCGCTTTTTTCTCCAGTTCCGAAACAGCTTTTACATCTCTGGAGAGATTCCGACTCAAGCATATGGTCGAAACCAATGTCAGCGGCGCTAAAAGAGTGTCAAAATTACTGGAAAAACCGGAAAGGTTTTTATCGACTATTCTGCTGGGAAACAATCTGGTTAACGTTGCGGCGACGGCGATTGCCACAACCCTGGCGATCTCGGTTTGGGGAGACGACACGGGTGTCCTGATCGCCACCGTCGGGATGACGATAATCCTGCTCATTTTCGGTGAAACCACGCCGAAAACTTTTGCCAAGCTGCACTCCGAAAAGGTATCTACAATGTTCGTCCGCCCGATAGAATGGCTCAGCTGGTTGTTCTATCCGGTGGTTTTCGTGCTTAGCTGGATAGCCTCGGTCTTAATCCGTATTATCGGCGGAAAGACGGTACCCAAGACGCTGGTCAGCACTGACGAAATACGCACGATGATAACGGTGGGGCACCAGGAGGGAACTGTAGAAGAAGCCGAAGCCGACTTACTGCATGCCGTATTCGAATTCGGCGATAACCCGGTAAGCGAAGTGCTGGTTCCCAGACTGGAGGTAGTCGGAGTCGAAAAAGGTAAAACAATCACTGAATTCTTAGCAATATATGCCGAGAGTCCGATGTCGCGCTTCCCGGTTTATGTTGAAAATATGGATAACATCGTGGGAATCCTCTCTATAAAAGACGTCCTGATGGCGCAGGCGAAGGGTACCGTGACCCCCGAAAGCCTGATCGACGATCTGATTCGTCCGGCATATTTCGTTCCCGAGTCGAAACCGATAGACGAATTGTTTGCCGAGATGCGTGATAAAAACTTCCGTATGAGCATAATCGTGGATGAATACGGCGGCACTGCCGGTATCGTTTCACTGAGCCGTTTAATGGAGGAAATCGT
>CAZGVH010000060.1:2593-6455 GCA_964528955.1 uncultured Dehalococcoidales bacterium
CATAAAATAGAAGAAATAATGGTAACCAGGGAAAAGAAGAAGGAAGATGAACCGGCTCAGGATAAGGTTTAAGAGGGGACGCGAGGTTAAATATATATCGCACCTTGATATTATCAGGGTGTGGGTCAGGGCGTTCCGTCGCGCCGGAATCGAACCGGCTTATTCCGAGGGATTCAATCCGCATCCGCGCATTTCGCTGGCGGCGCCGCTGGCAACCGGCGTGACCGGTGATGCCGAGCTGATGGATATTTATATCAACGACAGCATATCGCCGCATAATTTTAGGGAAGCGGTAAACAGGCAAATGCCTGCCGGTATGGAAATTCTGAATACATACCAGGTAGATTGCGTATTACCTTCGCTGCAGGCCCAGTTGACCGCCGCCAAATACCTGGTCGAAATAGCGCCGGAAGAAGGGGTTGACTGCATTAGACAGGCATTGACAGAGATGCTTTCGAAAGAGCAGTTGCCCTGGCAGCATGAGAGAGATACCGGTATCAAGTCCTATGACCTGAGGCCGCTGATCGAAGACCTGTGGCTGGAGAGTTATACAGGGAATATCGCTGTGGTCGGTATGCGGCTGGTTTGCGATAATCGAGGCTCGGGAAGACCGGAGCAGGTAATTAAGGCGCTCGGTTTCGAGCGTCCGCTGACTATCCACAGAAGCAGATTGATTCTAAAAACGAGTTGACAATTGGGTGATTCCAGTATGCCGGAAAAACTGTCAAGACTTGTCATGACGGAGAAAAGGCAGTTGAGCGCCAACCGCTTTGCCCGTATCAGCCGCTTATTATCTTTTTTTAAGGCATTATTGTGTGCGGCTTTTTTAGCCTGGCTTATATTCGGCGGGATATCGGCGCAGTTAGTCGACTATGTCGCTTTACCGCAGATTCCGCTGGCTGCTGTCTATACTTTATTCCTGATTGTTGTCTACGGAGTATTGTCAGCACCCTTCGACTTTGTCCGCGGTTTTGTGCTTGCCCGGCGTTACGGGTTATCCGTTCGCAGTTTCGGCAGCTGGCTGGCAGGTTATATTCAATTCGGCTTACTTTCGGCAATCCTTGTAACCGGAGTTGTTGCCGCCGCTTACTGGGCTATCTCATATCTCCCGGATTTGTGGTGGGCAATAGTCTGGGGCATATTAATGGTTGTTAGCCTTATATTTAACCTGCTGTTACCGGGAGTATTGATTCCGATGTTCTATAAAACGCAGCCACTTGCAGACGAAAATCTGGTGAGGCGTTTCAGCGCTCTTGCCTGTCAAGCCGGTCTTTCGATAAAGAGAATCTATAAGATCGAATTCAACGGCAAGCAGACTACCGCCAATGCTGCCCTTACCGGCATCGGCAGGGCAAAGCGGATACTGCTCAGCGATACGCTGCTGGCCGATTATTCCGCGGAAGAGATAGAAGCGGTGATCGCCCATGAGCTGGGGCACCTGAAGAACCATGACGGAACCGGAATATTTTTATTCCAGGCTTTAATTATATTCGCCTGTTTGTGGATAACCGCTATTGCCTGCGCCGTCCTGGCGCAGCCGCTCGGTTTTGGCGGTATCGGTGATATTTCTATGCTGCCGTTAGCGCTGCTGGTATTTGCTGTAATCAATATGGTATTTACGCCGGTTTCCAATGCGGTGATGCGCAGCTTCGAAATGGCGGCAGACGATTTCGCCATCAGGCTGACGCAGAATCCGGCAGCTTTTATTTCCATGCTCACGAAGCTGATGAGTCAAAACCTCGGGGAAGTCAATCCGCCATTGTGGGTGGAGTTCCTGCTCTATGACCATCCGGGGTATTACAGGCGGCTGTCTTATGCCAGGGGTTTTATGCGCAGTTGTAATTAAAATGACATACGAGAGGTAGCTAATGCTAAAGATAATGATTGTCCGGCACGGGGAGACGGACTGGAACAGGGTAAAAAGGGTACAGGGTGGTTCCAGCGATACCCCGTTGAACGATATCGGCAGGGAACAGGCGAAAGGACTAGCCGCATTGCTGGCGAAGGAAAAGATCAAGGCGGTATTCTGCAGCCCCTTGCAGCGCGCTGCGTTTACAGCCAAAGAAATTGCTGCTTTACATAACCTCTCAATCCAGGTTAATCCTGCCCTACGTGAAATTGAAGCCGGGGAACTCGAGGGCATCCTGTCCGCCGATCTCGGTAAAAGATTCAGCGAGTATCTTTTCGAAAACGACTTGCCGGTCAGGATACCCGGCGGCGAATCCCTCCCTGATGTTCAGGAGCGAAGCTGGAGTTTTATAAAAAATCTTTCCAATGAGTACGATGAATGCGCCATTGTGCTGGTCAGCCACTATTTCGTGATTCTCTCGATAATCTGCAAGGTGCTGGATGTTCCGCTTCAAAATATCAACCGTTTCCGCATGGATACCGGCAGCCTCAGCATCATCACCATCGACGGCGAGGCACTCTGGCTGCAGGTTTTCAACGATACCGGTTATATGACGGACGAACTGCGCAAGGCTTGCTCATCGTATCCCCGCTCACTATAATTAATCTGCTATGACTCCCGCGAATTTATCGATAGAACAAAGGGTATCGACCTTTATCTGCCGAAACCGCTTGTTGTCAAAGGGTGATTGCCTGTTGCTGGCGGTTTCCGGCGGAGCCGATTCCGTCTGCCTGCTGCATGTCATGTTATCCCTGAAAGAAGAATTGGGGATTAGATTACACGTGGCTCACCTAAACCATCAACTGCGCGCAGAGGAATCGGATGGAGATGCGGCCTATGTCGCCGAGCTGTCACGAAGTCTTGACATCCCATGTACAGTGTCAAAGGCCGATGTCAGGGGATATCAGAAGAAGCACAGGTTATCGCTGGAGGAAGCGGCGAGGGAAGTGCGCTACGACTTCCTGGCGGAAACGGCTGACACTATCGGGGCGGATATCATCGCCACCGGGCATACGCTAGATGACAACGTGGAAACCATCATGCTGCATATAATCCGCGGAAGCGGCATTGCCGGACTGGTCGGATTAAACGCCAGTAGCAAACGCCTGTTAAATGGAAATCAAGTTGACATAATAAGGCCGCTGCTTGAAATCAGCCGAGAGGAAACGCAGCGATACTGCCTTGAACACAACCTCATGGCAAGGGTTGACAGCACCAACCAGTCGATGTCAATGCTGCGCAACCGCATCAGGCTGAAGCTGCTGCCCGAAATTAAAAAGTACAATCCGGCGTTCGTCGAATCCCTGCTGCGCAACTCGGCTATCGCCGCCGATGAAATCTCCTTTCTGGATTCAGAAGTGCAAAAGGTCTGGAAATTTGCAGTTAAGGAACAGGGTGATGTTATCATCCTCGATAAAGAGCGATTCGATGCGCTGCCGGATGCCCTGAAACGTCATTTGCTCAGAGTTGCCATCAAGCGCCTGCTGGGGACGCTCAAAGATATCGAGGAGCGTCACATCGCTGAAATTACGGGCGTTTTGGGGAAACAGGCTGGCAAGTACATAAATCTGCCCTACGGGCTTATTTTTGCGGTAGAATACGTCAGATACCTGCTTGGCAGGGATACCAAAGCCCTCTGTCCTTTTCCGGAAATCTCTGCTGAAAAAACTATCAGAATTCCGGGCGTCACTACAATATCCGGCTGGTCTGTGGAGACATCGATTATGGAAAACGACCTCCCGGTCGATAGGGATAAACAGTTCACAGCTTATCTCGATGCGGATAAATGCGGCGGCAGCCTGTTTGTCCGCAACCGCCTTGCGGGAGAACGCTTTCAGCCGCTGGGTTTCGATACTCCCAAACGGCTGAACCGTTTTATGATCGACCTGAAAATCCCGCAAAGCTGGCGCGAACGCGTACCCCTTGTCTGCTCCACCGGACAGGGTTTGCCAG
>CAZGVH010000061.1:0-6404 GCA_964528955.1 uncultured Dehalococcoidales bacterium
TATTTCTCCAAAGCTGATAACTTTTATATCTATGACAACAACAATTATTGCCGGAATAATTTTTATCGCAGGGTTATGCCTGGGTATAGTGGTTTTCCTGTATCTGGCTTATTTCAAGAAAAACATAGAAACACGTGCCGCAAGCGAGGTAGCAGCAAAAACCCCTGTTCAAACAGGACTGTCATTCGAATGGAAGTATGTTACGCTGCCGATGATTATTTTCATAACCTCGATAATTATCGCTGCCATGTTTTTCTTTCAGCTCCCCGACCAGATAGCCTACCGTTTCACTTCCGAAGGAACGGCCGAAAGCTGGATGGGAAGAGTTAACGTAACCGCTATCATGCTGGGTCTGCAATTCGTTATCATTGCCATGGTACTGCTTGTTATAAAAACGATCATAGGATTTGCCAAAACTATCGAGCAGAGCAGCCCCGGCTTTAATCCCGACAGATTCATGCTGCTTATCGGCAACATCGCCGCCCTGCCGCAACTGGTGCTGGCGGTGATAATGTTCGACATTTTCAGCTTTAACGTCGTCGAAAAACATGTACTGTCTATCTGGCTGCTGATTCTCATAATGGCAATCAGCGGCGCCGTTATTTTATCTGTCTTTTTCATCAGGGCGTTTATCAATACCCGCAACATGAATAAATAATTCTTTTATATAGAACAAGGAGTATCGGATTGTCAGAAAATAATCAGGTCAGCATGGAAAAAATCGTATCTTTATGCCGCAGGCGCGGCTTTATTTTTCAAAGCAGTGAAATATACGGAGGGCTTTCCAGCTGCTGGGATTACGGCCCTCTCGGCGTAGAATTAAAACGCAACGTTAAGGATGCCTGGTGGAGAGCTATGGTGCATAATCGCGACGATGTCGTCGGTCTGGATTGCAGCATTCTGATGCACCCGGACGTCTGGAAAGCCAGCGGACATGTAGACGGCTTTTCCGACCCAATGGTAGACTGCAAAGTATGCAAGATGCGCTGGCGTTCGGACACACTGGAAACAACCGTCTGCCCGTCATGCGGCGGCGAACTGACCGAACCGCGCCAGTTCAATTTGATGTTCAAGACCTTTATGGGGCCGGTAGAAGACGCCGCCAATATCGTTTATATGCGTCCCGAAACGGCGCAGGGCATCTTCGTTAACTTTGAAAACGTGGTCAATACCACCCGCAAGAAACTGCCGTTCGGCATCGCTCAGGCCGGAAAATCGTTCCGCAACGAAATTACCACCGGAAACTTCATCTTCCGCAGCCGCGAATTCGAACAGATGGAGATGGAGTTTTTCTGCATGCCGGGAACCGACGAGCAGTGGCATGAATACTGGCGCAACGAGCGTATGAACTGGTATCTTAAACTCGGTATCAAACCTGAAAACCTGCATTTCCGTGAACACAGAAAGGACGAACTGGCGCATTACGCCAAGGCCTGTTACGATATCGAATTCATGTTCCCGATGGGATGGGCTGAACTGGAGGGTATCGCCAACCGCTGCGATTTCGACCTGACACAGCATTCTAAATTCAGCGGCAAGAAACTGGAATACCTGGATAACGAAACCAATGAACATGTCATTCCCTATGTTATCGAGCCTTCGGCAGGCGTAGACCGTTCGGTGCTGGCTTTCCTCTGCGACGCCTATTGCGAAGAACCGGACAAGGATGAAATCCGCACCGTCTTGAAACTGCATCCGTCACTGGCTCCGTATAAAGTAGCCATACTGCCCCTCAGCAAAAAGGAAAACCTGGTAAAGCTGGCAAAGGATGTTCACAACAGCGTCAGGCAGCAGTGGATAACCTCTTACGACGATACGCAAAGCATCGGCAGAAGGTATCGCAGGCAGGATGAAATCGGTACGCCCTATTGCGTGACCGTCGATTTCGATTCGCTTGAAGACAATCAGGTTACCGTACGCGACCGTGACAGCATGAAACAAATCCGCATCCCCATCAGCGAACTGGTAAAGACAATTAGCGCCAAGCTTGCCGGCGAACCGTTCGATATTTTACCGCCCGGCGGACGCTGTCTATAAACAAACTGAGAAAGGCTTCGCCAAACAGCATGGTTTTTTATTAATCCCGGACAAAGGGATTATATAAATAATAACATTGCAGGCGGGGGATATAAGAAGAATCGCAGAGATTGCTTCGTCCCGGCAAGTCGGGACTCGCAACGACGGAATTCGACTGAAAATGCAGTCTGATTTCTGTCTAAGTGTCATCTTGAATAAATACCCCGATAAGCCTGCCAGAGGTACCTGTTGAAAATAATTCACTTTGCCGATTTGCATCTGGGGGTCGAGAGCTACGGGCATACCGACCCGGCGACCGGACTTTCATCCAGGTTATCGGATTTTCTGGCCGGTTTCGATAAGCTGGTCGATTTTGCCATAGAAAATAAGGTCGACCTGGTGCTTTTTTGCGGAGACACCTATAAAAGCCGCGAACCCAGCCAGACGCAGCAAAGGGAATTCGCCAAACGCATCAGGACGCTGTCGGAAGCCGGAATCGCCGTTTTCCTGCTGGTCGGCAACCACGATATGCCGAACGGTTTCGGCAGGGCAACCTCGACCGAGATATTCGATACGCTGGCGGTAAAAAACGTCTATGTCGCCAACCGTCCGGGCGTCTTTAAAATCGAAACTGCCGGCGGAATTATACAGGTAGCGGCGCTGCCCTGGATGAGACGCAGCCTGCTTATGAGCAAAGAGGATACTAAAGACCTGACTTTCTCGCAGATCAACGATAGGATGCAGGAAAAGCTGACCAACATTATCAACACCCAGGCACAGGAACTGGATAACAAACTGCCGGCGATCCTGGCTTCTCACATCTGGATAAGCGGTGTAAAGACCGGCTCCGAAGACTCGATGACCATCGGTAAGGAGCACGAGTTGCTCCCCGGCACCATCGCCAACCCGGCTTTCGATTACATTGCGCTCGGGCATATACACAGGCACCAGGTGATGAACGAGCATCCCCCTGTCGTCTATTCCGGCAGCCTGGACAGACTGGATTTCGGGGATGAAGGCGACCAAAAAGGATTTTATTTGATTGAAATAGAGACAGATGCCGCATCGGCTAAGCGAAAAGTCTCGTATAAATTTCATCCCGTCGAAGGAAGAAAATTTATCAGCATAAAAATAGAAATAGAGCCGCAGAACATCGACCCGACACAGACGGTCATCGATGCGATCAACGAGCATGATATCACAGGATCAATAGTAAAACTCCTGATAAAACTTCCGCAGGAATCGGAAAAGCTAATCAGGAACAGCGCCGTCAAGGAAACGCTCAAAGGAGCCGGATATTTTACAATTGCCAAAGATGTTAAAAGAGAAACCCGCAGTAGATTCGGTTCGCATTCGGCTGAAGAAATAGCGCCGGTACAGGCGCTCCAATCGTGGCTGAATGCTACTAATTTTCCGAAAGAACGTGCTAAAATACTGATGCAATACGGAACGGAACTCATTAACGAGATACAGCAATCATAAGGAGATAAAGTTGCATACTCCCAGTCAGGCTATCTTCGAAAACAGGTATGACGCCGGTGTTAAACTGGCAGCTAAACTCGAAGAATATAAAAAGCAATCGGTTATCGTTTTTGCCATCCCCAACGGGGGCATCCCGGTAGGTATGCAGGTCGCCCTGGCGCTCGATGCGGATCTGGATCTGGTTATCTCACGCAAGATACCCATACCTTTGAGGCCAGAGGGAGGCTTCGGCGCCGTCGCCGATGACGGAACTACCATTTATAACGAGCCGGTTTTAAAACATATCAATTTAAACGAACAGCAGATCAACTACCAGGTGAACCTTGTCAGGAGCAATATTCAACAGAGAAGCATCTTCTACCGCGGCAATAAACCCCTCGCCCTGGTATCGGGGAAGACAGTTATCGTGGTCGATGACGGACTGGCTTCGGGATACACCATGCTGGCTGCCGTAGAATCCCTGCGCCGCCGCCGCCCCAAGCAAATCATAGTAGCCGTACCGGCAGCTCCGGCGGTTGCAGTTATGAACGTGGAGAAAACGGCGGATAAAGTGGTAACGGTAGTGACCGCTTTTGCCCCCAAGTTCTACGTTTCGGATTATTACAAGTACTGGAACGTGCTCAGTGACAGCGAGGGACTGAAAGCCTTCAATGACTGGAAGATGAGACGCTACCAGTCGAAACTGAATACCCCGCCGGGAAAATAAAATGGATTGACCTGTCCTGGGGACAGGAGAAAATTTTCCATCCCACTAATATACAATATGATTCATTTGTCCCTCATTTATACTTAACGTAGCTAAAGTATGAATTCAGCATGACAAATGAGAACGTCGTTGCGAGCACGACACAGGAGGACGAAGCATCTATGAAAAGGCAACCTAATTACCCCACCCCACATATGATAAGAAAATCGTTACCGGTGATTTATTAGTCGCATCAGTGAAAGACTTCAGTGGTTGAGATTGCTTCGCCTTCCCTTCGGGAATGGTCTCGCAACGACATTTTAACCCCACTCGGGAGACTTCGTTCCAATAAATCGGGACTCCGGCATGACAGTCAAACCTTAGTAACAAACAATGGTCGCCCACCCCAAAGACTGATAACAATATAAAAAAGAACGGGCTTTTCAGTCATTTATCCATTTACCAAAGTGAACACATCAGAGTGGTTCTACCTGATTTTATAGCTTTTTATTCGCACCGCATACTGGACAACAACCAAGACAAATGATACGATTTATTAAAAATAAGTTTAATATATATTTTTTATTCGGTGACAGGTTATGAGCCAATCTGCTATCTGGTCGATAATAGGAATAGTTATTCTGGTTTATGTAATATTGTCTACGCTTGCAGCGTACGTGCTTGTGCGTATTCCCCGTCTCCCCGTCAGAGAAAATCCGTCATCCATCGGCCTTGAATACGAGGATGTATCTTTCCCCAGCCGCAAGGATGGCCTGATATTAAAGGGCTGGTATATGCCAGGGAAAAAAGCCTTTACAGTAATACTGATAACCGGTATGCGGCAAAACCGTGTCGATTACCGCATCAACAGTCTCAACATGGCAAAAGGATTCGTAGATAAGGGTTTTAGTGTACTCTTTTTCGACCAGCGCGGCCGCGGTGAATCGGAAGGCCATGGAATAGTGTTGATGAACTTCGAAAAGGATATCGGCGGTGCGGTAGATTTTGTCAGGAATAAGAAGGGGACGAATGAACAAATCGGGCTGATAGGACTTTCCGCAGGCGCCGCAGCTACGGTTATTTTCAGCAGTAATGAAGAAGTAGACGCAGTGGTGGCAGATAGCTGTTTTACCAGCATTACCAAGGTTTTTACACAAAAAGCCTCGGCAATGTCGAAACTGCCGAGACCTGTAGTTAAGTTATTCGGACTGGGAATCTGGATGATGGCAAGTATTATGTACGGTTACCGCAGGACCGACCCGGCCGATAAAGTGGCCAACGTCAAGTGCCCTATTCTTTTTATTCAGGGTGACAAGGACGACTGGGTATCCATCGATGTAACCGAGAGGTTATACAGGATTTCCAATAACCCTCTGGATGAAATCTGGTTTGTCCGCAATGCAGGACATACCAAAACGTACGGCATAGACCCCGAGGGCTATATCGAAAGAATAGCCTCTTTTTTCAGCAAGTTAGAAAGAATCCCGGCAGATAATAAACAACCATCGGTTATAAACAGCTAGTTTTCGGATACAAGAGTCAGTTCGAATGTCAGCTCCTTACCAGCCAGCGCATGGTTGGCATCCAGCGTGATAGTTGTGTCAGTTATTTCAGTAACAACAACGGTTACCGGAGCTCCGTTGGGTTGCCTCATCTGCAGTTTATCGCCAGTTTTAGGATTCAGTTCAGCCGGTATTTTCTCTTTTTCGATAACCAGCACCAGTTCCTCATGCCTTTGCCCATAAGCCTGGTCTGCCGGAATGGTGACCGTCTTTGTTTCGCCGACGTTCATGCTTAAGACAGCTTCCTCAAAACCGGGTATTACCTGTCCGCAACCCAGTTTAAATTGCAGCGGTTCTCTCTTTAATGAAGAATCGAAGACACTGCCGTCACTGAGTGTCCCGGTGTAGTGCACTTTTACCATGCTGCCGTTGTTAGCCATAATAATCGCTCCTTTTGCTATTAATAAACAAAGCCGTTCTGTTGAAGCATTCCGTGGAAATTAATTACTCACCGGGGAATACCTGAGGATTACGACATTATTTATTATGATAAACCAGTATAACATACAATAATATCCGCAGACTATTAACCGCTGCTTCATATCTGTAAAACAAAAGGGGCATACTTTAAAAGTATGCCCCTACAAAAAACCAATACTTAATCAGCTATTGGGCTTTGTTCTTTCTGTAGCAGTCGCTGCAATAAACTGGCTTGTCGC
>CAZGVH010000062.1:0-6385 GCA_964528955.1 uncultured Dehalococcoidales bacterium
GCATTCACACAGGATTTGTGAACCGGTTTTTTTCATAGCATACCCCCATTATTTACTAAAAACAGCGCCGCTGCTGGCAGATGTTACTTTTTCGGTATAACGCGCCAGATAACCCGTTTTGAACCTGGGTTCGAATTTACCCAAACAACCGAGCCTTTTAGAAATTTCGGCATCGGTCAGTTTTACTTCCAGCTTGTTACTGGGTATATCTATACTTATTATGTCGCCTTCTTTTATTGCGGCTATCGGCCCTCTGGCGGCAGCCTCCGGGGAAACATGCCCGATTGCTGCACCCCTGGTAGCGCCGGAGAAGCGACCGTCGGTAATCAAGGCTACAGTTTTATCCAGCCCCATACCGCCCAATAAAGATGTTGGTGTAAGCATTTCTCTCATACCGGGGCCGCCCTTAGGCCCTTCATATCTGATAACCAACACGTCACCCGGTTTTATTCTACCGCCCATGATGGCTTTAGTAGCTTCATCTTCCGAATCGAAAACACGCGCCGGTCCTTCGTGAACCATCATTTCGGGAGCGACGGCTGAACGTTTCACTACAGCGCCCTCAGGCGCAATGTTGCCGAATAAAACAGCCAATCCGCCTTTATTCGAATAAGCGGTATCTTTTGAACGTATTACATCGCTGTCTTTAACACAGGCGTTATCGATAATATCCGAGACTGCTCTTCCGGTTACGGTTTTTAAACCGGTATTCAGTAAAGATTTTAATTGCATCATTACCGCCGGAATACCGCCTGCCCTGTCGAGGTCTTCAATGTGATAGGTTCCGGCAGGCCTGATTTTACAAAGACAAGGAGTTTCTTCACTGACAGCATTAATTTTGGTTAACGGAAAATCTACTCCGGCCTCATGGGCAACAGCCATCAAATGCAGAACGGAGTTGGTACTGCCTCCGAGAGCCATATCTACAATAAAGGCATTTTTCAACGACTCGGCATTGATAACATCCCTGGGGCAGGTATTCGCATTCAATATATTAATTATCTGTTTACCGGCTTCTTTTGCCAGTTCGCTTCTTCTCTTATCTACAGCGGGGATGGTGCCGTTTCCCGGTAATGCCATTCCCATTGCCTCTGTCAGGCAATTCATGGTATTTGCCGTAAACATACCGGCGCAGCTGCCGCAACCGGGGCAGGCTACTTCCACCAGTTTTTCCAGTTCATCCTCGGTCATTTCTTTATTAATGACCTTGCCTACGGCTTCGAATACAGAATTGAGGTCGGTTTTTTGAACCCCTTCACCGGTACAGTAACGGCCGGCTAACATCGGGCCGCCGCTGATAAATATGCTCGGTACGTTTAATCTTAACGAAGCCATCAGCATACCGGGTACAATTTTATCACAGTTGGTTATAAATACCAGGGCGTCGAAAGCATGCGCCTGAGCCATAATTTCAATCGAATCCGCGATCAGTTCGCGGCTGGGCAGGCTGTATTTCATACCGGCATGGTTCATGGCAATACCGTCACAGACTGCTATGGTATTAAATTCAAACGGTATTCCTCCGTTTTGGCGTACGCTTTCTTTTACAACATCCGCCAGTTCTCTCAAGTGAATATGTCCCGGTACTATTTCGGTGAAGCTGTTTACTATGCCTATAAAGGGTTTTTTCATATCCGGTGTCGAAACACCCAGGGCATGAAGCAGAGAACGGTGCGGTGCTCTTTCTATTCCCTGTTTAACTACATGGCTTTTCATATTAAAATCTCCTCAAGATACAAAAATTAAAAAATCCATCCCTTTGGGGACGGATTTACAAGTTAAGATAAGCCCATCTCCGTATTTTTATACCTAAAATATCATAGTATCGCATTTAGTGTCAAGATTATTTGAATCTGGCAAGCCTAACAGCTCGAATGATTGCGGTCTTCAATGGCTTTTATTTTATCGATGCGGCGTTGATGCCTGCCGCCTTCGAATTCGCCATCCAGAAAATTGGCAACTATATCCTGAACCGAATCGGGATTAACGGATGCAGCCATGCATAACACATTGGCGTCGTTATGCTGACGCGCGCGAAGCGCCAGAAAACTGTCGAAACACAGTACCGCACGGATCCCGTTTACTTTATTGGCGGCAATAGACATCCCGGCGCCGGTGGAACAAATTAAAATTCCCCTGTCGGATTCTCCGCTTGCCACACTGTCGCCAACAAGCTCGGCGATATCAGGATAGTCTACCGAATCTTCGGTAAATGTTCCGCAGTCCTTGCAGATGTGACCCTTCTGCATTAAAAACTTTTTTACATCTTCTTTCAGGGAAACTCCCCTGTGGTCACATCCTATTGCAATATGCATGGCATCCATTATTTTATCCCTTCATAAAATTCTTCGAGTTCTTTGCGGGTGACGGCCCCCTCTCTTATAATAACGGGAACATCACCGGTAACATCGATAATTGTCGATACGATACCGACCGGGCATTTTCCGTTATCTATTACCAGGTCTACCTTATCTCCGATTTGCGTAAAAACATTGATGGCCGTGATATTGCTGGGTTCGCCGCTGGTATTGGCGCTGGTGCCTACCAGAGGCGCTCCGGCGCCTTCGATCAAATCGATCGTCAATTGATGCTGCGGAATACGAACAGCTACCGTTTCTTTGCCGTTCGTAATAATATTATGAACCGATTTGCCTTTGGGCATTATAAGGGTTATCGCTCCCGGCATATATTTTTCTATAAAAGGTATAGCCAGTGGCGGAATATGGTCTACCACTTCTTTAATTTGTTCCCTGTTCGCTACCATTACAGGCAAAGCCATTGTACGCGGCCTGTGTTTGATCTCGTAGATACGCTCCAGAGCAGCGACACTGTTATACTTTGCCGAGAGGCAATATACGGTATCCGTCGGAAATGCAATTACACCATTTTTTTTGAGAATTGCTATCCCTTTGGCAATTTGTGCGTTAATATTGGTGGGGTTTTGAAAATCCATGCTTTAAAGTCCTATACTTAACTTGACGATATTATAGCAGAATGCTAATCTGTGTGCTATAAAATATGAATACAGAAAAAGAAAAACAAGCAGCAGACGACAGTTTTAGAGTAGCCGCCAGCGGAGATGTTGAAGTCTCTACATATCTCGAAATTGCCAAGGAAATCGGCGGAGAAAAACCGGTTGCAACCGGCGATGCGGTTTCCGGGGTGGAGAAAGAGTCGATAGTCGTTATCGATTTCGGTTCGCAATACAGTTTACTTATTGCACGCCGTATCAGGGAATTGCATGTCTATTGCGAACTGGTATCCCATGAAACCCCCTGGGAAAAAATAGCGCAGTTGAATCCGAGAGGTTTTGTACTTTCGGGCGGGCCTGCCAGTGTATATGAAGCCGATTCGCCGAAAATCCCGTCTTATGTTTTCGAGAAATCGCTGCCGGTACTGGGAATATGTTACGGTATGCAGGCTCTGACTCACCAACTGGGCGGACAGGTGGAAAAAGGCTTAAAACGCGAATACGGTCATGCTGTACTTCATATCAGTAACATGGATACCCCTTTACTAACCGGTTTGCCTGAAGCGATTACAGTCTGGATGAGCCATTCGGATAAAATCGAAAAAATGCCGCCTGGATTTGAATCCCTGGCATACACCGAAAATACCCCGGTTGCCGTCATGGGTAATGATAATAACATGTTCGGCATTCAATTTCATCCGGAGGTTGTTCATACACCGCAGGGAAAGGTTATTTTAGAAAATTTTGTTTATAACATTTGCGGCTGTCACGGGAACTGGACAATGGGTAACTTTATCGTGGACAGCATCGAAAAAATCAGGCAGCAGGTCGGAGACGGAAAGGTTATCAACGCCATATCCGGCGGAGTCGATTCATCGGTAGTGGCTACCCTGATACACAAGGCTATCGGGAAACAGCTTACCTGTATTTTCGTCAACAATGGATTACTGCGTCGGGAAGAAGCGGAGAGGACGCTCAATGTATTCCGTTTGAACCTCGGCATGAATGTTATATACGTAGATGCCAGCGAACGTTTCCTGGAACGGTTGAAAGGAGTTATCGACCCGGAAAGGAAAAGGAAGTTAATCGGAGAGGAATTTATAAAGGTATTCGAAGAAGAAGCCAAGAAGCTGGGTGAAGTAGGATTTTTAGGACAGGGTACATTATATCCCGATGTAATAGAAAGCACATCTTCTACCAGCAATGCGTCGGTTAAGATAAAGACACATCATAACGTAGGTGGATTGCCGTCCGATATGACCTTTAAATTACTGGAACCTTTAAGGTATCTTTTTAAGGATGAGGCCCGTCAGGTCGGTATGGAATTGGGATTACCCGAAGAAATGGTTTGGAGACAGCCTTTCCCCGGCCCCGGATTGGCAATACGTATCATCGGTGAAGTGACACATGAAAAACTGGAAATATTGAGGGCTGCCGATTGGATTGTAATGGATGAAATCAAGAGCGCCAAATTATACCGGCAATTATGGCAGAGTTTTGCAATTCTTACCGATGTGAAAAGTGTCGGTGTTATGGGTGATTACCGTACTTATGGTTATCTCATCGCTTTACGTGCCGTAACCAGCAACGATGCCATGACCGCCGACTGGGCGCGTTTACCCTATGATTTACTTGCCCGTATTTCCAACCGTATAGTTAATGAGGTCGCTCTGGTAAACAGAGTTGTTTATGATATAACCTCCAAGCCCCCGTCGACCATTGAATGGGAGTAAAGAGCAAAGGAAGGTAATATTTATGAATCTTACAACAAAAGTTTTATTGATAGTTATAACTATTATGGTTATAGGTGGATTGTGCGCTACGCTTATATATTATGGAGACGATATTTTCGGAGCGCGTTCAACGACTACTACTACTACCGAGGTCAGTACTGTTACTCAGAATGTTATACCTGCAGAAGAAGCTGCCTATATACAGACAATGAACGCCTTCGATTCACAGGTGGTTGCAGCTATCAACAATATCAACGCCCTGCTGGCTAATCCGCTGCTTTCCAACCAGACATGGGCGAACTCTATGTCATTAGCTTCCGGAGAAATTGTGAGATTATATAATGCGGCAACTCAAATTACCGTACCCAATCAGACGATTGCCCAGTTCCATAACTACTATGTCAACAATGTAACCACTAAATATTATATGTCTCTGCAATTTATAACTACGGCTATCACTCAGGGGGATACCAACAGCCTGCAGCAGGCAGCTAATTATATTTCCGCCGGTACGCAAGCCAGGACACAGTATTTTAATCAATTAAATAGTTATGTAGCTTCATACAACTGATAGACCCGGAATGGTATTGTGAAAGATACGGAAAAAGATGAAATCCGGAGCTGGCTTTGTGAAGTGATGCCTTTATACAGGCAGGCAGATGCCGTAACGTATGATATTACTCAGGTTGATGCGGACGGATTGCCTGCGCATATAGAAAATCTACCTTTAATAATAGATACTTTATCGCCTATACTTGATAAAATAAAAAAGATGTCCAAGCCCCGCTATAGCAAGCTCCAAAAGTTGCATAAGGATTTCAGGTTGATGCTGGATGCGTATATCAAGTCTGCAAAATACAGACTCAAAATCGGAAAAAAATGGAACCGTCTTTGGTTTTCGACCGCCGTATTCTGGACCGATTTGGCCGTAAATTTTAAAAAGTCTCTATCTCCCAAGATGGAAAAGATGGTTCGTGATTTTGATAAAGGAGGAATCCTCTGAAAGTACTCGTTGTAGGCGGCGGCGGCAGAGAGCATACACTGGTATGGAAACTGTCTCAAAGCCCTAAAGTTGATAAAATATATGCAGCCCCCGGAAATGCCGGAACTGCTTTACTGGCAGAAAACCTGGATATAAAAGCGAGCGATATTGAATCGCTGGTAAACTTTGCGTCCAATAACAAAATAGATCTGACTGTTATCGGACCCGAGGGGCCGCTGGCAGCCGGAATCGTCGATGCCTTTCAGCTTAAAGGTTTACGGGTTTTCGGCCCGAATAAAGCGGCCGCCCAAATCGAGGCCAGCAAGGTTTTTGCCAAGAATTTATTGCATAAGTATGGAATCCCCTGCGCTGAAAGCGTCAGCTTTTCATCATATGAGGAAGCAAAAAATTACTTGAACAACCATTCGATGCCACTGGTTATAAAAGCCGATGGATTGGCGGCGGGCAAAGGTGTAACCGTAGCCGAAACAAGGGAAGAAGCGTTGCAGGCTCTTTTCGATATAATGGCTTCACGTTTATACGGCGATGCCGGAAACAGCGTGGTCATCGAAGAAAAAATGATAGGCAGAGAAATGAGCACCTTTGCTTTTGCCGATGCTTATATTTCGCTTCCCATGGTTTCCGCCTGCGACCATAAGACGGTCTACGACGGAAATAAGGGGCCGAATACCGGCGGTA
>CAZGVH010000063.1:0-6337 GCA_964528955.1 uncultured Dehalococcoidales bacterium
CATTGTGGTATAATAATGACGCTTTATCTAAACTCACTTAATAAGGAGAGCTGTATTATGCCTGAAGCAATCATCTGGTTTAAAGACATTTCCAAAGAAGACGTCCCCATCGTAGGCGGTAAAGGGGCTAATCTGGGCGAAATGACAAAAGCCAAAATACCGGTACCACCGGGTTTTGTTGTTTCGGTTGAAGCCTATTTCGATTTTTTGAAACAATCAGACATTATCGACGAAATTCAAACACTCCTTGAATCATTAGATATAGAAGACACCAAGCAACTGCAACGTGTATCGGCTGTTATTAAACAAATGTTTTTAGACTGTTCGATAATGCCCGACCTGGCGGATAAAATTAAAGAAGCTTACAAGCAATTGGGCGAAGGATTGGTAGCCGTACGTTCATCCGCTACTGCCGAAGACCTGCCGGAAGCTTCATTTGCCGGGCAGCAGAGCACCTATCTCAATATTGAAGGCCCCGATGAAGTGGTAGATGCAGTATTAAGGTGCTGGGCATCCCTCTTCGAGCCGCGCGCTATTTACTACAGGGTACAGCAGGGATTTGACCACTTTAAAGTAGGCATCGCAGTTCCTGTACAGAGAATGATTGCCTCGGTTACCTCGGGTGTTATGTTCACAGTGGAGCCGGTAACCAGCAACACTAAAGAAATTGTTATCGAAGCAATATACGGTTTAGGCGAGGGGTTAGTCTCAGGAGAGGTAACCCCTGATTTATATATAGTAGACAAAGAGAAATTATCGATTATTTCCAAGCGTATCAGTCCTCAGAAAAATCAACTGGCCAGAAATCCGGGAAACAACGGAAAAGATATCAATACGTGGCAGTTGATTGATAAAAGCTTGCAGGAAAAACCCAAGCTTTCGGATGAAGAAATTATCCAGTTGGCAAAAATCGGTAAGCAAATCGAAGACCATTATCAGTTCCCTCAGGATATCGAATGGGCAAAGGAAAATGGTAAATATTTTATCGTACAGACACGACCGGTAACCACTATCAAGGAAACGGTCGAGGAAGAACCCGAAATCAACGCTCCGGTACTTTTAAGCGGCGTCGCCGCCAGCCCCGGAATTGCTTCCGGCCCTGTAAAAATCATCCACGAAGCGTCTCAACTGGACAGAGTACATCAGGGCGATATCCTTGTTACCGAAATGACTACACCCGATTTTGTTCCGGCTATGAAGAAAGCAGCCGCTATCGTTACGGATAGAGGCGGCAGAACTGCTCATGCCGCAATCGTCAGCCGTGAATTAGGCATCCCCTGCGTTGTCGGTACCGACCAGGCCACTTCTACATTAATCGATAAAAAGATCATTACGGTCGATGGAGCCAAGGGTAAGGTTTACAGCGGTAAAATTGCACGCAGTCTGACCACTACCAAGATGTCTAATATTCTCAGGGAATCCCTGACCACCAAGACTAAGGTTTATGTCAACCTGGCGCAACCCGAACTGGCTGATATGATTGCAGCCCGTAACGTGGACGGCGTCGGTTTATTAAGAGCTGAATTTATTGTTGCGCAAATAGGAGAACATCCCAGCTACATGCTGAAACAAAATAAAGGTAATGAATTCGTCGACAAGCTCTACGACGGACTTATTTCTTTTGCCAAACCTTTCTATCCCCGACCGGTCGTTTACAGGACGACAGATTTCAAAACCAATGAATACAAAGATCTTATCGGCGGGCGCGATTTTGAAGAATCCGAAGAGAACCCGATGATAGGCTACCGCGGAGCTTCGAGATATGTAACGGATATCGAATCATTCAGACTCGAAATTGAAGCTATCAAGAGAGTCAGGCGCGATTATAAAAATCTGCACGTCATGATTCCTTTCGTCAGGACCATCGATGAATTGAAACGCACCAAGGCTATCCTGGAGCAGGAAGGTCTTGTACGCAGCGAGGATTTCAAACTGTGGATGATGGTTGAAGTTCCTTCAAATATCTTCCTGATTGAAAAATTCCTCAGTGTCGGCATCGACGGTATTTCCATCGGAAGCAATGACCTTACACAGTTGATACTGGGCATCGACAGGGATAGCGCCAAGCTGGCTTCTACCTTCGATGAGCGCAACGAAGCTGTTATGATAGCCCTGGAAAGAGCCATTACGGTTGCCAAGAGCATGGGTGTAACCGCGTCTATCTGCGGACAGGCGCCGTCGGTATACCCTGAGTTGACTGAAAAACTGGTATCATGGGGAATAACGTCGATTTCTGTCAGCCCCGATATGATAGGCACCACCCGTGAGATAATCGCCAAGGCAGAAGCCAAACTTAATCCTTAATGATTGAACGGCTTAATATCCGTCAAAGAATTGAAGAGCGTGAGCTGCAACTTTCACCGTTTGCAGCTCAAAGCGTTTTATCCAGGGGCAGGCTCAGATATGAAGAACCCTGTCCGGTACGTACGGCCTTCCAGCGCGACCGAGACCGCATTATCCACTGCAAGGCATTCCGTCGATTAAAACACAAAACGCAGGTATTTATTGCTCCGATGGGAGACCACTATGTAACCCGCTTAACGCATACTCTGGAAGTATCTCAACTGGCAAGAACAATTGCACGTGCCTTGAATTTGAATGAAGACCTGACGGAAGCCATCGGTCTGGGACACGACCTCGGGCATACCCCGTTCGGACATATAGGAGAAGACGTATTGAACGAACTCTATCCCAAAGGCTTCAGGCATAACAAGCAGAGCCTGCGGGTGGTAGATGTTATAGAAAACAACGGAAAGGGATTGAACCTTACCTGGGAGGTAAGAGACGGCATTCTAAATCACTCCAAACCTGAAAATAATATGTATGGGGAGAACTGGGGAGAGGTAGGAACTCTGGAAGGTGAAATCTGCAAGATATCGGACCTGATCGCCTACGTGAACCATGATATCGGAGATGCCATCAGAGCTGGGATTATTACGGATAATGACCTGCCTTCTTCAACAATAAAACTGCTCGGGAAATCGCACGGCGAGCGTGTCAATACTATGGTATGCGATATCATTGAAAATTCCTGGACGGCTTCCGGTGCAGGAGATTTAAAAATAAGACCGTCTATTAAAATGAGTGATGAAGTTCTTGAAGCGACCAATGAATTAAGGAACTTTCTTTTTGAAAAGGTATATCGTGCACAGTCCAAAGAACCCGAAGCAATAGAAGCCAGGGAAATTGTTAAAAAGCTTTATAAATATTTTGCACAACACCTGGACGAATTGCCGCCGGAATACAGGCAGTTAAGCAACGAAGCTGAAAGATGTGTTGTAGATTACATTGCCGGAATGACAGACCAATATGCCACAAATCTGTCGCATAAAATTTCTCTTTAAAGAATCGTTCACCATAAATTACTTAATCTTGTTTTGTACGTTTTATTATTGCCGGATATTAATATAATTCTTTGCGATATATTATTATTTCTAATGGACTTTTCGGGCATATAAGGCAAATATATAGTATAATTATTTTGAAATATGAGCATTATTGAAGAAGTTAAACAAAAAAGCGATATCGTTGAGATAATCGGTCAATATACCAAACTAACAAAGGCCGGTAAAAACCTCAAGGGCTTA
This sequence comes from uncultured Dehalococcoidales bacterium, assembly GCA_964528955.1. Taxonomy (GTDB): domain Bacteria; phylum Chloroflexota; class Dehalococcoidia; order Dehalococcoidales; family UBA5627; genus UBA5627. Next base: position 3,588 of record CAZGVH010000063.1, read on the forward strand.
TGCCCTTTTCACAGCGAAAAACACGGCTCGTTTTTTATCTATCCCGACGAACAGAGGTGGCACTGTTTCGGCGCCTGCAATGATGGCGGCGATGTCTTTTCCTTTATAATGAAACAACAAAACGTCGGGTTCGGAGATGCCCTACGTATGCTTGCCGAGAAAGCCGGTATCGAAGTACCGGCTATAAGCGGGCAAAAAGAGGATAAGGAAAAATACGATAAGCTCTACCAGGTTAACCAGGCAGCGGCTCAATACTATCATAATATATTGGTTAATACCGATTACGGCGAGAAAGCCCAAAATTATGTCTTAAAAAGGGGCTTGAACGAGGAAGCGATCGCCGATTTTCAGCTTGGCTTCAGCCTGAACAACTGGGACTCTCTGAAAATTTACCTGCTCGATAAAGGTTTTACGGAAAGCGAACTCCTGGAAGCCGGAGTATTAACCAAAGGCGAAGCTAGGGATTCACATGATGTATTCCGCAACCGGCTGATGTTCCCGATACTGGATATCAGGGGCAGATGCTGCGGTTTCGGGGGCAGGACATTCGAGGAGAATCAGGCAAAATATATAAATTCCCCCCAGTCCCCTATTTTCGATAAAAGCGGCAATCTGTACGGTATTCATCTGGCGGCACAGGAAATACGAAAAGAGGACAGGGCTGTACTTGTGGAAGGGTATATGGACGTTATTATGGCACACCAGTACGGTTTCTCCAATGTTGTGGCATCGATGGGAACAGCCGTTACCGATAAGCAGATGAATATTGTAAAAAAGCTGACTAAAAACCTGGTACTGGCGCTGGATTCGGATACCGCCGGTGAAGAGGCGATGCTGCGCTGTGTCGGCTATGAAAATTTAATAGGAAACGAAATAAAAGTAGCCGTTATGCCGCCCGGTAAAGACCCGGATGATGTAATCCGTACGGATTCGTCAGTATGGCAAAAAAATATAGATAATTCTGTCCCGGTAATCGATTATACCTTCGATATGGTTACCTCTAAACTGGATTTATCCACAGCAAAAGATAAAACCGTTGCTGCGGCAAGATTGATGCCGGTAATTACACAGATAGAAGACCGCATTCGCAGAGCGCATTACCTGCAAAAATTATCACGTATTGTGGGCGTCGGTGTGCGCGAACTTGAAGCAACCATTAAAAAAAACGTAGAATATAATAATAAGTACGCAAATAAAAAGGATAAAACTCCTCCTTCTGCAACAATTCGACCGGCATACTCCCAACCTATCGAGGAATACTGCTTGACGTTATTGTTGCAATTCCCTAAACTTAAATCCTTTAAGAATAAGCTTAAACCGGAGTATTTCGAGAACAGCGAAAACCGCGAGATTTTTATCGCGCTTTCTCAAACGGAAGACTTCGAACAGATAAAGAATAACCTGGATTTTACAATCTGGGAATATCTGGATAACCTGGTAAAAAAGAAAGTGCCATCCGATAAAATAGAACAAAAGATGTCGGCTTGTACTCTTAGATTGCATGAAAAGTTCCTGCGCGGGCTTGAAATGAAGCGAGAAGTTATTTTTGCCGCTGAAGCGGCATCTAAAGGCAGTATAGCCGGGCTTACCAAGCTGGAGGAACAGGGCATCGGGGTCAGCAACGAGTTAAGGGAAGTCTTTACTAAAAAATCGGCCGGCGGTCTATATAGAGGAGATATTAATGAAACAGGAAAACAGACAGAAAAGTCAAAAAACAGAAAAACCTAAGAAACGGGACGACCTGGAACTGGAAGAAGAACCGGAAAATATAGAAAAAGAGGAATCCTCCGAAGAAGAGATTGCCGAAGAGGAATTCGAACCCGGAGAAATATCGGAAGACGAATTTAATCCTACTAAAGAAGACCTCGAGGAAGAAGATTTATCGGTTGAACAGGACGTCAAAATGGCATTACTTGATGCCGGAGACGAGCCGGGGATAGTCGACGATCCTGTCCGCATGTATCTGCATGAAATCGGAAGAGTTTTGTTGCTCACAGCAGACGACGAAAAGATTCTTGCCCAGAAAATGGAAGCCGGTAAGCGAATTAAAGAAATCAAGGAAAGCTGTATCTTAAAAAGCGGCAGAACACCCACGGCAAGTGAAATATTATTATGTATGCTTAGAGACCTCTCTAAATTGATGAATATTCTGCATTTATTGCAGGAAGAATTGAATTTAAAGCCGGGCAAAAACTTCAAGGAAGATATATCGGACAAAACTCTCATAAACAATATTTCGAATGAAATCGACCAGAGATTGACGCAGAATATATCCGTCAAGACAGGGCTGCCCGTACCTGATATCGAGCAGGCTATAATAAACCTTTATCTCAATATGACATTGCTCCCTCAAGATTTTATCAATGCCATAGATGACAATACGGATTCGACGGATATCGAAAATCTTACGACCGACCAGTCGTTAATAAATTCGATAAGTATATATGAAGATAAATTTCAGGCTTATATTAATAAATTGATAAAGGAATCAGATAAAGCTGAAAAACATTTAATCGAAGCCAACCTGAGGCTGGTTGTCAGTGTAGCTAAAAAACACATCGGACGCGGTATGCCGCTTCTCGACCTTCTGCAGGAAGGCAATATGGGCTTGATTCGTGCAGTCGAAAAATTCGATTATCATCGCGGATACAAGTTCAGCACCTATGCTACGTGGTGGATAAGACAGGCAATTACCCGCGCTATCGCCGACCAGGCGCGCACTATCCGCATCCCTGTTCACATGGTAGAAA
>CAZGVH010000064.1:0-6250 GCA_964528955.1 uncultured Dehalococcoidales bacterium
CTGACACACGACCCCAACCTCAAGGGGCGTCCGACCGGTTGGACTTTGCCGATAAAGGACGTTCTTGTATATAACGGAGCGGGATTTATCGTCCCGGTTGCCGGCGATATCAAGCTGATGCCCGGCACATGCTCCGACCCGGCTTTCAGAAGAATAGATGTCGATGTAGAAACAGGAAAGATAAAAGGACTGTTTTAAAATGACGGAAGAAAATGCGGAAATCAAATATACCGTACACTTCGAACCCGATAATCTAGCCATTGTTGTGAATGCGGGAGACAACATGATGGAAACGGCGGTTGCCGCCGGCGTACATATCAACGCCTCGTGCGGCGGAGCGGGTACCTGCGGAACCTGCACCGTCTTCATCAAGCGCGGCCAGGTCGAGAGCGTAAGAACCGACAAGATTTCAGAACATGATTATAAAAAAGGGTTCAGGCAGGCTTGTAAATGTACAATCATGTCAGACCTAGTTGTCGAAATACCGGCAACATCGAGACTGGAAAAAGCGGTTCTCTCCAGAGAAGAACTGTTGTCTTCATCCGCGCTGGCAAACGGATGGAAATTCGACCCTCCGGTAAAAAAGGTTTATCTCGAACTGACGCCGCCCTCCCTGGAAGATAACAGTGCAGACCTTGCGCGCTTGCTTAAAGCCTTAAAACTGCAAGGCGCCTATTATAGAGTTTCCATAGACGATAATATAATTTACATTCTGGCCGATGTTTTAAGAACCGATGACTGGAAAGTCACCGTGACACTGCTTGAGGATAACGACGGTGTTTTTAAGCTGATTAATATAGAATCGGGAGATACGAGACAAAGGAATTATGCCCTGGTTTTCGACGTCGGTACCACCGCTGTAAGAGGGCAACTGCTGGATTTGAATCGAGGACGGGTGCTTGCCCAGGGTATCGAATATAACCGCCAGATAAGCTATGGCGAAGACGTCATAAGCCGCATCGCCTGGGCGCAGAAACAGGACGGACTTGATAAACTGCAAAAAGCTGTCGTTGCCACCATTAACGACATGATTAAAAACATGGCTAAAAAAGCCGGCATCGATATACCTGATATAACTCATATAGCATTTGCCGCAAACACCGTGATGACTCACCTGTTGCTCGGGCTCAACCCGAAATATTTAAGATTATCGCCTTATGTACCTACGGTGAATTTCCCGCCGCTTATGAAAGCCCGCGATATAGGCATAGAAGCAGCTGAGCATGTTTATCTCTATTCTACCCCGTGTGTAGCCAGTTATGTCGGCGGGGATATCGTTTCCGGGATACTGGGTACCGGCACCTATCAAAGAGACAAATTGACGCTTTATATCGATATCGGCACCAACGGAGAAATCGTTGTCGGCAATAAAGACTGGATGGTGACCGCCGCCTGTTCCGCCGGCCCGACCTTCGAGGGGGGTGGTATCAAGCACGGCATGATAGCTGCATCGGGCGCTATCGAAGGCTTCGATGTCGATGCCAGAACCTATGAACCTTATATCACCACAATCGATGATGTAAAACCAAAGGGGATCTGCGGTTCCGGATTGATCAACATTGCGGCAAAACTGCTTGAAAAAGGGGTGATCGACCGGGGAGGCAAATTCAACAAAGGGCTGTTAAACCGCAGGATCAGGGAAGGCGATAACGGATTCGAATACGTGCTGGCTTACGGCTCCAAAACGCAAACATATAAAGATATCGTTCTGACGGAAAGCGACATTGCCAACCTGATCCGTTCCAAGGCTGCCATGTACGCCGGATACCGCACGTTGCTGCAAAGCGTCGATAAGAAATTTATCAACCTGGAACAGGTTATTATTGCCGGTACCTTCGGAAATAATATCGATATAGAGAATGCTATCACCATCGGGCTTTTACCCGATATCCCCAGGAACAGGTTCCTGTTTGCCGGAAACGGCTCGCTGCTGGGTGCGAGGTTATCCGCATACTCCCGCGACCTGCTTAACGAAGGAAGGAAAATTGCATCTATGATGACCAATCTCGAATTATCAGAAAATAGCCTTTTTATGGATAATTATGTTGCAGCCCTGTTCCTGCCGCATACCGATAGCTGCGAATTTCCCACGGTAAAACCGGGAGGCAATAAATAAATTATGTCAGCAATTATCATCGACGGGACAGCAACCGCTAAGAATATACGTCAGGAACTTACCGAGGAAGTTGTCCGCTTAAAGGAACAATATAATATCGTACCGGGACTGGCTACCGTACTGGTAGGCGGAGACCCGGCATCCCAGTTATATGTAGGTATGAAAGTAAAAACATGCAAGGCAATGGGACTTTATTCCGAAAATTACGACCTGCCTGCCGAAACCACCGAAAAAGAACTGCTGGCTCTGATAGAGCGGCTTAATAATGAACCGAAAATACACGGGATATTGGTACAGGTTCCCTTGCCGCCTCACATACACGAGAACACGGTTCTGGCGGCTATCGATCCCATTAAAGATGTCGACGGATTCAATCCGGAAAGCATCGGTAACCTGATGATAGGAGAAGCCAATTACCTGCCCTGCACGCCCCTTGGAATACAGGTTTTATTACAGCAATACTCTATTGAAACCGAGGGAGCCGATGTTGTCATTATCGGCAGGAGCAATATTCTCGGTAAACCTATGGCCGGCATATTGATGCAGAGGGGCAAAGGCGCTAACGCAACCGTAACAGTATGCCACACCAAGACAAAAGATTTAGCTGCACATACGCGCAGGGCCGATATACTTATTGCCGCCGCAGGCAGCAAACCGCGTTTTATCACCGCCGATATGGTTAAGGAAGGCGCAGTCGTTATCGATGCCAGCACCCACCGTATCGGAGAGACGGCGGACGGAAAAGCCGTTATCTGCGGCGATGTCGATTTCGAATCGGTGAAAGAGAAAGCCTCGGCCATAACGCCGGTTCCCGGCGGAGTGGGGCCGATGACTATCGCTATGTTGATGTCCAATACTGTTAAAGCAGCAAAAATAATCAATTTACTCGCATAAAGCGGAGGTTTGAATGTCTTTTAAAACTCCAGGGGTTACCTATAACGGCAGCATTAGGGAAATCGTGCTCGGCTGCGGAGAAAATACCGTTACCGTCGGAGGCACAAAAGTATTTCCTTTTCATGAATTCGAAGCGAAGATGCCGCACATTCCGGTAATTGCCATGGAAGTTTACGATGAAAAACCTGATGATTGGGCTGAAGCAGCCGTTGAACCGTTTAAGGATGTGATCGACGACCCGGTAAGCTGGGCTAAGAAATGCATCGATGAATATAAAGCGGAGATGATTTGTTTGCAGCTATCGAGCACCGATCCCAACGGATCGAACCGCGATGCCGATGAGGCAGCCGCTACTGTCAAAAGGGTAGCCGCAGCGATTGATGTGCCGCTGATTGTCTTGGGAACCTCCAACATCGAAAAGGATACAGAAGTATTAAACAGGATCTGCCGCGTCTGCAAAGGCGAAAACCTTGTTATCGGCCCGCTTGAAGAAGGTGATTATAAGAAAATCGCGCCGACAGCAATAGAATGCGGGCATACGGTTATCGCCTCCAGCCCGATTGATATCAACCTTGCCAAGCAGCTTAATATTTTAATGGGTAACCTGGGTGTGCCGGACGATAAAATATTGATAGACCCCACCGTCAGCAGTATCGGCTACGGCATCGAATACGCCTATTCCGTTATCGAGAGAATCAGAATTGCCGCACTGACGCAGAATGATGAAAAACTGCAATATCCCATCATCTGCAACATCGCCGCCGAAACCTGGAAAACCAAGGAAGCTAAAACACCTTCATGTGATAATCCGGCTCTCGGCGATGCCAAAAAACGCGCTATCCTGCTCGAAGCCATGTCTGCAATGACGCTGGCTGCCGCCGGCGCCGATATCCTTATTATGAGGCACCCCAAAGCTATCAGGCTCGTCAGAGAAATGACAGCCGACCTTACCTCAAATCAATAATAATTCAGACTGTTTCGTATTAATCCCTTATAAGGCTGAAATGACAGAGATAACAGGATTTCCATTTTTATACGGTAGCGATTTCGAAGGCGAAAGAATACGCCCGGATAGCATGTACATTGAATTCGGCGGTATAAACAGCCGCATGGTCGAATTACTGACTACCGCAGACATGAAAGATATCGAGGACGGCAGCATTGAAGTCGTCGGTCAGGATATAAAAGGCCTGGACAGAGATACAGCGCACCCGCTGGCAATCGTCATCGAGGTAGCCGGGAAGAATATGCAGCCTGATTACGAACCGGTACTGGAGAAGCAGATTCATCGCATCCTGAACCGCATACAGGGAATAATGCATACCGGGCAGCGTGATATGGCAAGCCTGAGAATCTCCGAATCGATTGTAAATGAAGGTTTTTCATTACGGCATATCGGTATAATCCTGCATAGCAAACTACATCAGGATTTCGAACGAATCGCCGAAAAAGTGCAGGTAAAAATATATACCGATGAGGATAATGTAAAAGAGGTACTCGACAGAGCCAGACAGTTATACTCGCTGCGCGACTCACGCATCGAGGGTATGACCGATGAAGCCGAAGATACCTTTTATTCATGTACGATCTGCCAATCGTTCGTCCCCTTTCATATATGCACCATCAGCCCGGAAAGGAGTAGCCCCTGCGGCTCCTACAACTGGATGGATTGTCGGGCTTCATACGCCATCGAACCTAGCGGGCCAAACAAGCCTGTAAAGAAAGGGCACCCGATAGATATGCGTTCGGGACAATGGCAGGGAGTAAACGAGTTTATTTCAAAATCCTCACAAGGTAAATGCGATTCATACAACCTCTACAGCATTATGGATAAGCCGATGCCTACCTGCGAATGGGTGGAGTGTATTTCTGTTGTGCTGCCTCTATGCAACGGTATCATGATAGCCGACAGGGATTATATCGGGATGACGCCCTGCGGCATGGATTTTAAAACTATCATCGATAATATCAAGGGCGAATTGAATACACCCGGTTTTATGGGACACAGCAAATACAATATTACCCAGCGCAAGTTCATCAACGCCGAGGGAGGCATTCAAAGAATCGTCTGGATGCCGCGAAAGCTCAAGAAAGAAATTATGGAAAGATTTATCGTCAGAGCGGAAGATGCAGGAATCCCTGATCTGATGAAAATGATTGCCGATGAATCTGTCGGCGCTACCGAAGAGCAGATTTTACCCTTTTTAAAAGCGGCAAATCACCCGGCACTTTCTATGGAACCCCTAATCCAGTTATAATACTGAAAAGGAAAAAATCATATGGCGATTACAGGCATAGAAATATTCAAGCTGTTACCGAAAACCAATTGCGGCGAATGCGGCGTGCCCACCTGCCTGGCCTTTGCTATGAGCCTGGCTGCCGGTAAAGCAGAACTGTCGAAGTGCCCGTATCTATCGGTGGACGCCAGAAACAAGCTGGAAGAAGCATCTACCCCTCCCATCAGGCCGGTAACTATCGGCAAGGGTGAATCAGCTAAGAAAATCGGCGGTGAAACGGTGATGTTCCGCCACGAAAAGAGATTCGAAAACGCCCCGGCTATCGCCCTTCTTTTACGCGACGATATGACCGAAGCCGAAATAGACGTACGCATAGAGAAATTCAATAATCTCGTTTATGAAAGAGTGGGACAAACCTTGCGCGCCGAAACGATGGCTTTAAAATGCAGTTCGGGAGATGCCTGTAAATATAAAGCTCTGATAAACAAGGTGACGCAGAAATGCAAAGCCAGTATTATGTTAACCTGCCAGGACACGGATATGTTGGCAGCCGCGCTTTCGGTTTGCGCGGATATGAAGCCGCTGATTCACGCTTTAACCAAAGACAACTTCGACAGGATTATAGCACTAGTTAAAGAATACTCCTGCCCGGTCGCCGTCAAGGGAGAGACCCTCGATGAGATCATCGAATTGACAACCCGGCTTGAACAATCGGGTATTAAGGATATAGTGATTGACACAGGGGCATTGAATATTAAAAAAGCGCTGGAAGACCAGGTAGCCATGCGACGTGCCGCGCTGAATCAAAAAATTCGCGCTTTGGGTTATCCGACCATGGTTATGGTCAACGAGATGACCGGTGACCCGTTGAAAGAATCGCTGATTGCGTCGATATTCGTTGCCAAATACGCCGGTATTATCGTGCTTTCGGATTTTAGCGGTGAGACACTGTTCCCGCTGCTGGTACTGCGTATGAACCTGTTTACCGACCCGCAGAGGCCGC
>CAZGVH010000065.1:0-5953 GCA_964528955.1 uncultured Dehalococcoidales bacterium
CCGGCTTCCTGCCCTTCGCTGATTTCATCGACGTTCTTATTATCCGATAAAAGACCGGTTACAACGGATTTATCCGTGAAACTATCATATCCGGAGAAGACGCTCGCCGCACAGCCGTTGATAACCTTAACGTCGGCAGCCAGCGAGAGGCTCTTTTTAAACCTGTGAGATGACTTGGCTCTCTCACGCTGTTTTTCCATCTCGGCTTCGAAACCGGTCATATCCACCGTGAATCCCTGTCTGCGGGCTATTTCCTGCGTCAAATCGACCGGGAAACCAAAGGTATCGTAGAGCTTAAAAGCCTGCTCTCTGGAAATTTCTTTTTCACCCTTTCCGGAAACCTCCGCCATGATGCCTTCGAGCAGTTGCGTTCCGGTTTTCAGGGTATCGCGGAACCTGGCTTCTTCTTCCTGGATCACTTTAAGGATGAAATCCTTCTTCTGCCCCAGCTCGGGGTACTCATGCTTCATCCTTTCGATGGTTACCCTGGCGACTTCCGTTAAAAATGACCTGCCGGCAACCATCCTTTCACCGAAGAAAATAGCGCGTCGCATCAAACGCCTTAAAACATAGCTCTGTTTCTCGTTGCCGGGCAATACTCCATCGGCAATCAAAAAGGTAGTCGCCCTGCCGTGTTCGGCAATTACTCTTATGTTATTATCCATATTGCAGTCGGAACCATATTTGGTTCCTGCGATTTTCGATACGGCATCCAGCAAGGGAGTAAATAAGTCGGTTTCGTAGACCGAGTTCTTGTTCTGCATGATAACGGTGATGCGCTCCAGCCCCATGCCGGTATCGATATGCCCCTTTGCCAGCGGAGTGCGCTTGCCGGATTTATCCTGGTTGTATTGAACGAACACCAGGTTCCAGATCTCGGAAAAACGTTCGCAGGAACAGGCGGGTGAGCAATCGGCTCTGCGGCAGCCTACATCCGCGCCGAAATCGTAATGCAACTCGCTGCACGGGCCGCATGGACCGGAATCGCCGGCAGGCCCCCAGAAGTTTTCTTTTTCGCCGCAGCGGACGATGCGTTCTGCGGGAACGCCGATTTTTTTATTCCAGATTTCAAACGCTTCATCGTCATCGCGAAAAACGGTTATCCAGATGCGTTCCTTCGGCAGCTTCAGCCGTTCGATGACATATTCCCAGGCGAATTCGATCGCCCCTTCCTTGAAATAATCTCCGATGCTGAAGTTCCCCAACATCTCGAAAAAGGTCAGGTGCTTGGTATCCCCTACCGAATCGATATCGGTAACGCGGAAACACTTCTGGCAGGAGGTCATGCGGGTAGCCGGCGGTTTCTCGCCTAAAAAGTAGGGTTTGAACTGCACCATTCCGGCGCTGGTTAGAAGCAGCGTCGGGTCTCCGTGGGGCACCAGTGAGGAACTGGGCATGATTTTATGCCCCTTTTGCTCGAAGTAACGTAAAAAGCTTTCTCTTATATTATCGCCTGTCATATTCATAATAGAATATGATTGTAATTTAAGGAATAGTTTCTGTCAATTTAGGATTAGGACTTTACTGTCATGCGGGATTCCGATTCATTATGACCGAGTCGTTATTTAAAAAGTGTTACCTATGTCTCCGGACTGTATACTCTCCAAATCTCCCTCACTCCCTCTTTGCAAAAGAGGGAAGGTACCGTTAACGTATCCAATTTACTACTTTGAAAATGTCTGACGGCTAATGCTTGCAAAATTCTTGCTTCACAACATCCGATAAGCCTGAAGACGTGTTCTCTCCCTTTCAAAAAGGGAGATTAAGAGGGATTTTAGAGCGGACGATGAATTAAAAGATTTGTTGAAAGTCGATTGTATTATTCCGTCCTGGTCGAACACATCTCGGCAATGAGGATGTTAAGCGCCAGTTCGTCGTTGTATTTGCCGGTCTTGATGGCGATATCGGTATCCAGTAACTTGTGATACAACTCTTTCAGCCTGTCGAATGAATACATATTGGTTTGTTCCAGCGTCTTCTGCCAGACGAATTCGTTATTCAACCCGAGCTTGGTCTGTATCTCAAGCTGCGCTTTTCTTTCCTTGAGCATCGCTTTTACCTGTATCATCAGGCGTACCTGGCGGGATATCATGAAAAGGATTTGCGGCGGAGCCATACCCTCCTGCATCAACTGCTGCAGCATCTGCTGCCCTGCTCCGGCCTTAAAACCGAGCACGGCATCCACCATATTGAATATATTCGCCTGCCGGATATACCCTACCAGCCGGTTTACATCATCTTCCTCGATTTGCCTCCCCAGCGCGTAGGTCGCCAGCTTGGCTATTTCCCCCGACATCACCCATAAATCGCCCCCGACCTGCTTTTCAAGAAGTCTGACCGCCTCGGGAGAGATTTTACCACCCTCTTTGGCAACCCGCTTCTTTATCCATTGCATCAGCTTCTCGCCTTTCAATAAAGGGAAAGAGTTGACCTTTGCTTTTAATAAGATTCCGTCGAAGAGCGGATTGTTTTTACCTGTTTCCCCATCGACAAGCACGACAATCGTGCTCTCCGGAAGGCTGGTAAATATGTTTATAAAAGAATCGATATCGTTTTGTTTTGTGGAAGCTCTGGTAGTTCTCTTGCCCTTGCTTTTCGGGGCATCTGAACTGAACCTCTCGAGTAAACCTTCGATAATAATGAGGCGTTTTTCCGATAAAAACGGTATTGCCTGGCAGACGACGGCCAGTTCACCCGGCGTGACTTTTTTACCGTCGAAAATGCTGGTGTTGGATGACAGCATGGAAGCATCCCCCAACCCGTTTTTTATTTCAGCGAGGGCTTCGGCGCGCGAAAAATCATCCGGTCCGGCAAGAATATAAAGCATTTCGCATTCATTTTAGCATAACGGGGAAATGAGTAATAATGACTTTACTTTATTAATCTATCAGCGATGATTGCGACATCTGAGGTATGTTTAATAAAAAGATGAAAAATATTAAAGGCAGCCAAATTGGATTTTCCGCATTAGCTGCCTTTCGTATCGTTTTAAGGTGATAATTTTTAATCACCACTTCATTCTATTTTTTATAGATAATTACAAAATCGCTGGCAATTTAAATATTCTAGTCTTCGATGACAAAATCGTCATTTGCCGAACCATAAGTATAATTTCTTACGGTTATTCTGTATTTCCCGGCTTTATTGTCCAACTGGGTGGAAAACACTCCGCCGCCGTTGGCATCCGATGTCACACTACCCAAACCGATGGAGTTATACTGGTTGTGTTCCCCGATGTTGTAATCCAGTTTGGTGTTCGGCGGGAAATTGGCAATAGCAAAAGTAAGATATTCACCTTTTTTAACCTTTTTGTCCGGGTTCTGTATCGTAACCTGATACATATTTATTTTCCTCCTTGTAAATTATATTTATTTTAACTTTTATTTAGATTTACAGTACTGTTACCTTTTTTAAAAACAGTCATAAAAAGATAAATTTATTCATATAAGGAAAGTGAAAGACAACGCGCCATAAGAATAATACCACAATTTGTATTAAATTGTTGTTCAAACCTGATATTACATCTCAGTTAACTATTTTATATATTTTTCAAATATTGTCAATATCTGTGCCTGACCATTTGTGCAGAAAGTTTGATATTTCTGTTGCAGCACACTATTCCATAGGGTAGAATTATGCAGGGAAATAGTTACCCGTTTTGTAATTTACCGCGGAAAAAGGAGATCTGAAATGCCTGAACAAATTAACAATGAACTGCAAAAATTGTGCGGACTGGCAGCAGATATGACCCTGACGGAAAAAATCAGGCACGAAGCGGTGCAGTCTATCGCCAATATCGGCAACCACGAAGCATTGCTGGTACTCCTGGACCTGGCCGCCAATAAAAACCTGCCCGTCAAGGACAGGGAACTGTCGATTAAATACGCAAAAAATATTATTAAAAGAGATTAAAATTACACGACGGTTTTACGCACAAGCCAATGAAATTTGAGGAGTTTTTGATTAACATATGAGTGTAGGTATAGGAATAATCGGATTGCCGGAAAGCGGCAGAACCACCATTTTTAATGCGTTAACCAAAGGCAATGCCGCCATCGGCATTCAAGCCCAAAAAGCGCCCCACATAGGCATATCCAAGGTGCCTGATAGCCGACTGATAAAGCTGGCAGAGATGTTCAATCCCAAGAAAATAGTGCCGGCTGAAATTAAGTACCTGGATATCGGCGCATCTATTAAAGGTATCGGAAAAGACGCCTCGATAAGCGGAGAATATCTTGCACAGTTAAGCAACGTGGACGCGCTGATAAATGTCGTGCGTTCTTTTGCAAATGACAGCATCGTGCATCCCTCCGGAAGTATCGACCCTGCCAGGGATATCAATAATATGAACATGGAATTGAGCTTTTCCGACTTGACCATTATGGAAAGAAGGATGGAGAGGATTACCAATTCCTTAAAAAGCGCCAAGCCCGATGAAAGGCAGCAATATAAGAACGAACAGGATTTGCTGGCTAAAATAAAGGCGGAACTGGAAAAGGATATTCCTATCAGGGAGCAGAATCTGACCGAAGAAGAGAAGAAATTAATTGTCGGCTACCAGTTTTTAAGCGCCAAACCGCTGCTGACCATCGTCAACATCGGAGAATCCGCTTTAACGGACACCGGGAAAATCGAAGACGAGATGAATGCCGAATTTGGCACCGCCAATCATCATGTTATCGCTTTTTGCGGAAACCTCGAGATGGAACTGGCCCAACTGGAGGATGAGGAATCGGCAGCTTCCTTCCGCAGCGATTTCGGGCTGACCGAACCGGGATTGGATAGAGTAATCAAACAATCTTACGCACTGTTAGGACTGATTTCATTTCTGACAGCCGGTGCCGATGAATGCCGCGCCTGGCCGATTACGGAAGGAACAGTTGCGCAGAAAGCGGCAGGTAAAATCCACTCGGATATCGAAAGAGGCTTTATACGGGCTGAAATCATCAGCTACGAAGACCTGATAAACTGCGGCAGCATGGCGGAAGGCAAGAAACGCGGGTTGCTGAGACTCGAAGGAAAAACCTATGTCGTAAAGGACGGGGATATTATCAACTTCCTGTTCAATGTATAAATACTAGGAAAGCTTATTAAATGGCTAATGGGAATGAACTAAAAGCCAACCATCTTATAAATAAAGAGAGAGCAAAAAGGCATCTTCCTAAAGTAAAGTGGAGCCAAAAAATGTATGGGCTTGCCAAAGGACATAGCCTCGATATGGCTAGAAGTGGTAAATTATTCCATTCAGTTCATCCTGCTCTAAAAGGTGGCGAAAATTGTTGGTGGGGAAAAGGCATTAACAATAAAAACCTATCAATAAGCATAGTTAAAGGTTGGATGAAAAGCCCAGGGCATAGAGCTTGGATATTAGATACTAGAGTAAAAACCGCAGCAGTAGGAATATCCAATTCTAAATATGGGACATATGCAGCTTGGTCATTTAGTGATGAACCTTTAATTAGTCCATTTAAAATTAAACTAATTACTTACCGTAGCAAAACATCAATAAAATTACAACCTCTTTTTAAACTATTCCTACTTTTAGTTTCAGCATTTGTTATTTTGTTAGGCTTACATGGTATATATATTTATTTTAGTCGTATAGAAGCAATTTTTTCTCTCGGGCAGCTTGATAAATTATTTCTTACAATTAGATTTCCTGTTAACGCCATTCAATCTGTCATTGAATGGATGTCATATAAGGCAATTCAATCACTATTCTTTCCTATCTTATTTATAATTTTGGGAGCATTAATCTTTGTATATAGTAAAAATGCAATAAATATTCGCCTAATTAAAAGTAAAATAGTAAAGCTTTTTAAATAAAATTTCCCCATTCTATCTTCCGCAAACGCTATTGCCATAAATATTCTAAAAGGGGTAAGATATAGCTTATTCCGTTTACGGTAAATAAAGGTCTTCCATTAAATAATCTGAAGGAAAACAGCATGTT